>JAKJDA010000468.1 GCA_022706165.1 Candidatus Hydrogenedentota bacterium
CCCGCCTCGGGTGCACACCGTCATTTCGGCTTGAGGGCCGTTGCCCGCGGACCAGGCCGCGGTTTTTTCAAGGAATGTCTCGAGCATGAATCAGTTATGTCCCGGCGTCCTTGCGGTTGCCCCCAGCCCCGTCTCCAGGGCTCTGATGTCGTCCCGGAGCGCGGCCGCTTTTTCGTAATCTTCCAGTTTGAGCGCGGTGCGCAGCAGGGCGCGCTTGCCGTGGAGATCGGCCCGAACCCGATCGCGGATATCGTCGACGCGGGGCGTCTTGCCCCGATGCCGCAACGAGACGTGCAACCCGCGCAGTTGGGAATCGACGGCGTCGCCGAAATTCCGGTAGCACGCGCCGCATCCCATGCGCCCCGCCTTGATCGCCATGCGCAAGCTGAGTCCGCATGCCGGACACGATCGGTGGGGGATGGCGGGCTCGGCCGGTTCCTGGGCGGCTTTTGTCCGTTTGGCGGCAGGAGCTCCGGCGATCTCGAACCCGGTGGAGGGGTCCTCCTGTAAGGCGTCGAGGCAGGACTTGCAGATGTTCCGCACGGACACCTTGCCGTGGACCACCTCGCTGTACCGGGCCGTAGCCGCGTTTTTCCGACATCGTTCGCACAACACGTTTCGTTCTCCTCGTGAATTCAGTATACCATCCCCGTTGCGGATCGTTCCAAAGGATGGGCGGAAACAGCGGGCGTGGCTACGGCGAATGGCGCGCTTTGGGGGGTTGCACGAGAAACGCCGGGCGCCAGCGGCTATGCGCTGACGCCCGGCGTCGTGTCGGCATCGATGTGTTGCGTGAAACGCCCTAGAACTTCAGGCAGGTCTCAAGCGAGAAGAAATCTCCATCCTTCCCCTCTCTTCCGCCATCGAACATCAAACCATTCCATGCATTGTAGTTGCCATCCTTGAGCCCGTCGCCGGTGAACAGGTGGCACCAATGGAACGAAGTGGTCAAGTCCTTGGAATAGGCGTACACGATGATGATGTCGGACTGGAGGCCGAGGTCGCGGCTGCTTTCCTTCGTCCAGAAGGACCAACTCGGCATGATCGGGATATGGTACCGCCCCAGTTTGACGTAGTACGGCTCGGCGAAGGCTTCGTCGGCCAAGTAATAGGTCAACCCTGCGATTACGGTCACGGATTCCGTGGGATGAGCCATGACATCGGTGACAAAGATGTGTCCGTTCGAGTAGTCGTTCATCAGGTCCAGAAATCCGCTGGCCATCTTGTTCGAAAACAGACGGTTGAAGCTGACGCTGGCTTCGGGACGATGGAAGGGATTCAGCCATTCCCAGAACGTCAGGTCGCGGTTGTCGGCGCCCTGATAGAAACTGTAGCCGAGGTGCAGGCGCGGCTGCATGGCGATGTCGAAGGTGTAGCCGACGTTCAGGTTGCAGCCCCACGCGTCGAACTCCGCTCGGTTGTCGCCATACTGGAACGGCTTGAAATGATAGCCCACGCTGTCGGCGTCGCCGAACTGGTAGGCCACATCAGCATCGAAATCGAAGCCGCCGATCTTGCCGGCGCCGCGCATTCCAACCGTGTGAAGGTTGGAGACGTCGTAGTCGTCCAGTTTCAACACATTCTCTACCCATTCGCCGAACCAGACGAGGTTCGTGTCGGAGAGACGGCGCGCATCCCGCAGAAGGAACCAGTACGCGTCGATCGAGATGTCCTCGATGCCCAGGAAACTCGCGTACAGGCCGTAGAAATCGACGTCGCCGTCTTGCTCGACCGTGCCGCCTTCGAACAGCTTCGAGGCGAACGCGTCGACCTTGAAGAGGTCGGTCGCATAGGTCAGCTTGAGGGCGTCAAAAGAGCGTCCGGTGTAGTTGGGGCCAAAATCCTTTGGTCCGACAAGCCACTGGCTGCCGAACGCGAGTTCCTGGCGCCCTACGCGCAGCGACAGCGGCAGGCCGTACATTTCCTTGGCTTCAATGTAGGCTTGATACAACGTGACGTTGGTTCCGGCCCGGTTGTCCGCGCCGGTGACGTAATCGGAGCGGAAATTATCGCCCCAAAAATTGTACGCCTCGAGTTCCACGAAGGCGCCGACGCCATCCGTGAAATCCGCCGCGACATGCAGCCGCGTGCGTTGTTCTGTCCAGTTGGCGTCGTTGACTTTGCTCCAGGCATACGGACTGACAACGCCCAAGCCATTGAAGATCGGATTGGCCAGAATGAAATCCCCGATGGGGCGTTTGGGCATGAAGCCCGCAGGAATGCGCAGTTCTACCGGCGCGTTATCCACTATCCAGTTCGTGATAATATCGGTCTTGATGCGCACTTCGCCGCCGACGGTGACGTTCTGCAATTCGGCCAGCGCAGGCGCCGCCCCCAATGCCGCGACGGCAATGAGGATTGTCACGATGCTTGTTCGCATGGTTTCCCCCCGCTTCGGGCCCGTAACGTTCGGGCCGTTTCTGTATTATTTGATGGAATATTGACGCAGAAATACGGAACATGATCTGATGGTTGGCGGCATCCCTCCTTTCCCCATTGAGCGATGGATGCGGGCGATCGTCGTGAAACGCCCTGCATTGCGGCGCGAGAA
>JAKJDA010000469.1 GCA_022706165.1 Candidatus Hydrogenedentota bacterium
GGCCTGCGCGACAACACCGCCAGTGGCGTGTCGTTGCCCATCGACCCGATGGGTTCATGGCCTTCCCGGGCCATGGGCGTGATCAGAATCTCGATATCTTCTTGCGAGTACCCGAACGCTTGCTCCTGCTCCAGGAGCGAAACTTCGGAATCGCCCTGCGCCGTTTCCGTTGTCGGGCAGTCGTACGGCAGCGTGTGGCGATGAAGGTCGATCCAGGTGCGATAGGGCTTGGCCTTGCACAGCGATTGCTTGATTTCCTCGTCGTCCACGATCCGCTCTTCCTCGGTGTCGATGAAGAACATGCGGCCGGGTTCGAGGCGTCCCTTTTTGATTATCTTCTCTTGGGGGATGTCCAGCACGCCCACTTCCGACGCCATCACGACAAACTTGTCGTCCGTCACCCAATACCGCGAAGGCCGCAGCCCATTGCGGTCCAGCACCGCGCCAACGCGAATGCCGTCCGAAAACGCCACCGAGGCCGGACCGTCCCACGGCTCCATCAGGCATGCGTGGTACTCGTAAAAAGCCTTTTTCCAGTCCGGCATGCTGCGGTGTCCGCCCCACGGTTCGGGGATAAGCATCATCATGGCATGGGCCGCCGAGCGTCCGCCGCGCAGCAGTAGCTCAAACGTCTGGTCGAGATGCGCCGAATCGCTCGCGCCGCGCGTGTGAATGGGGGGCAACTTTTTTATGTCGTCGCCGAAAAGCGGGCTCGCGATGCGCATTTCGCGCGACGTCATCATGTTGATGTTGCCGCGCAACGTGTTGATTTCGCCGTTGTGCGCCAGAAAACGGAAGGGATGCGCCAGCGGCCATGTGGGGAACGTGTTAGTGCTGTAGCGCTGATGCACGAGGGCCAGACGGCTTTCGAACAACGGCGATGACAGGTCTGTATAGTATTTGGACATCTGCTGGGCCAGCATCAGGCCCTTGTACACGATCGTCCGCGCCGATAAACTCGGCAGGTAGAACATTTCGCTCGCCGCCGGAGAGAGGTTCGCTTCGCGGGCGGCATTTTCGATGCGCTTGCGAATGACGTATAACTTGCGCTCAAAGGCGTCCGTATCCAGTTCGCCATTGCGCGCCACAAAAGCCTGCATCACCACCGGTTCATTCGAGCGCGCCAGCCAACCCAACGCCGACGAATCGCGCGGCACCTCGCGCCAGCCCAAAAACGTCTGCCCTTCATCCCGGATGGTCTGTTCGACAATGGCCATGCAGATGCCACGGTCGTGCTCGCCGGTGGGCAGGAACGCCATGCCTACGGCATAGGCGCCGGGCGCAGGCAATGCAATCTTTAACTGTTCCGTCTCCTCCTGGAAGAACCGGTGCGGCGTCTGGACCAGCATGCCCGCGCCATCTCCGGTATCCGGATCACATCCGCAGGCTCCCCGATGAACCAGATTTTCCAGCACCTGAATGCCCTGTTCGACAATACGATGGGTGGGCGGACCCTCCATGTTGACCACGAACCCGACGCCGCAAGCATCGTGTTCTGTGGCTGGTTCATACATCCCACGTTCGGACAACATCTTCATTGGCGACATACCTTCGACATTGTGTCGGTTTGCCCGGACCGCACCTCCTGGCCTCTGGCGCGCCGCACTCGACGTCGCCAGACCCCTGGATGTGGACTCCTGTATGTAGCGCTCCCCGCTTCCGCGTCGGGAATTCGTCCGCTCCCGCCCCTCGTGCGAAGCGCAAGAGCGTTGGTCCTTTCCGTGCCGCTTCAACTGTTTTGAATAGCCTGGAAGTGTACAAAGCTCGGGCCGCACCTGTCAACTTTTTTCGTTCCTTTGTTATCGTTCCTTCGTTTTTTTTCGCATCGGAACCCGCGCGCATTCGCACTTCGCAAGGGCTGGAACTGCCGCGTCCCCGTTGCAGGCCGAACGGGAATGCTGCATAGGCGCGCATTCACTTCTACGTCATCGCGTTTCCCGACTCCATGGCGCACGATACAGCTTGTTCAAAGGCGTCGGCCATGGCGGAAATCGTGAAGGGAGCCGCCGAAGCCGCCGAAGCCCGGCGCATTGCGGCGCGGTCCGTCTGTTCCGAAAAATGCCGGCGCAAACAGGCATACAGGGTCTGCGGCGATCCGGGCGCGCAGATATACCCGTTTATTCCATCGCGCACTAGGTCCGGCGCGCAACCCACCGCCTCCGTCACGAGCGCCGGGACGCCGCAGGCGAGCGCCTCGTTCACCACCAGCCCCCAGACCTCCTCGCGCGACGGCAACGCCATCAAATCGGAGGCGGCGTAATACGGCCCCAGTTCTGAAGGTTGTTGAAAACCGAGGAACCGCACGCGATCGCCCGCGGGCGCGGCAAGATCGCGAAAGCGTCGTTCGTGCGCGCCGCTTCCGGCAATCATCAGGGTGACGTCATTGCGCTCCTGGGCGAGGCGGACGAATGCCGGCAACAGGTCTCCGAGCCCTTTGCGCGGAACGAGTTGCCCGGAGTACAGCACGGCGAACGGCGTGGCGAGACCGATCGCGCGCCGAAAGGCATTGCGTTCCTCGCGGGACCAGGCCGCGTAGCGCGTCAAT
>JAKJDA010000046.1 GCA_022706165.1 Candidatus Hydrogenedentota bacterium
ACGGTGCGGGAAGCGGCATGCGTGCTGCACGCCGCGCGCTTGCTGATAAGCGGCGATTCGGGACTGATGCACCTGGCCCTCGCGGCGGGAACGCCCGTGGTCGCCTTGTTCGGCCCTACGCGCCCGGATATACTGTTCCGTCACGAGCCGCGCCTGACGGCCGTACGAAATGGGCGGGCATGTCAGGGCTGTTGGAACGCCTCCGAACGGAACGCCGTTCCGGGCGAGTGCCCGCGCGGCATTCCGGACTGTCTGGGGTCGATTGGGGTCGAGACCGTGCTGACCCGGGCGATGGAGCGGCTGGAAGGTGGGGCGTAATCCGTTACGGATTCTGTTTTTGACGCTATACCCGCGAACGGCGGCGAGTTCGCGGTATCGCGTGGAACAGTTTCTGCCGTATCTGCGGGCCCATGGCGTGGCGTGCACGCTGGCAAGTCCGCTCACCGAAGCCGAGTATGCGGTTTTCACGGGACCAGGCCGCCGGACGCGCCCGATGTGGTATCACCTGCGAGAAACGCGCCGACGCATCATCCAAATTCTTGCCGCGCGGCGCTACGACATCGTGGTGGTTCAGAAATCCATCATGACGGCGTATCTGGCCGGCATGGCGGCGCTGCTCCGGCGCTGCGCGCGGTGCATCGTGTATGATATCGACGACGCCGTTCACTTGGCCCCGCCCCATCCTTTGCGGGGCGTGTGGCGGCTGGCCGAAAACCGCGCGCAAATCGAGGACTTGATGGGAGCGGCCTCGCTGGTCTTGGCGGGCAATGCGTGGCTCGCCGAAGCGGCCCGGCGAAACGGCGCGCGAACAGAGGTTTTCCCGACGGTGGTCGACACGGACCGGTTCGTCCCCGCGAAACGGGCCCCGGAACGCTTTTGCGTTGGGTGGATTGGCAATCCGAGCACAACGGCTCATTTGGGCGAGGCATTGCCCATCTTGGCAGGTTTGCGGAATGCCGACGTACGGTTGGTCGGGGCAGACTCGAGTCGGCTGGGACCGCTTCCGGAAGCGGCAAGGCCGTGGACGCTCGAGACGGAAGTCTCGGAGATTCAAAGTTTTTCCGTGGGCATCATGCCGTTGCCCGATACGGATTGGGCGCGCGGCAAATGCGCCTTGAAGGCATTGCAGTACATGGCCTGCGGCGTGCCGGCGGCGGTGTCGCCCGTGGGGGCGGCGCGTGATATGATAGAGCACCTGCGCAACGGCATGGTGGCGAACAGCTCGACGGAGTGGGCGGCGGCGCTCGATGCGCTTCGCGATCCATCGTTGCGCCGGGAGTTGGGAGAAGCAGGACGCGCGACCGTGGAGGCGCGGTATGCATTGAATCGGGCGGCGCCGCGCCTGCTGGAATTGTTGGAGTCCGCCGCACGGTGACAGGGGGTCGCGTCGGCGTGACCAGAAAGTCTCATAGAGCCTAATCGTGATTCGGATTTGTTACATAATTCCTTCGCTGCGTATCGGAGGAACCGAGCGGCAGCTGCTGTATTTGGTCCGCCACTTGGTTCGCGACCATGAAATCACCGTGATATGCACGGACCACGACGGAACGTTGGCAGGCGATGCGCGGCGTCTGGGCGCCTATGTGCGCGTGTTGAGGCTGTGGAGCGGGTGGGATCCCAGGCTTCGCCGGAAATTGCGCCATTGTTTCCGGTTGCATCGGCCAGACATTGTGCATACGTTCCTTTCCGGATTTGACTATGCGGCCAATCGCGCCGCACGCGAAACCGGGGTGCCGGTTGTCATATCGAGCCGACGCGAACTGGCGGCATGGAAAAAACCGCGCCATCTGCGCCTTCAGAACGCGGCCAATCAGCTGGTTGACGCTGTCGTCGCCAACAGCCAGGCGGTGGCGGATTTCGCGATCCGGCAGGAAGGACTCGACGCGCACCGCATCCACATAATCCCCAACGGCTGCGACGCCGACGACTTCGTCAGTCGCCTCGATGCCCGGCAGATTCGGCAACGCTTCAAGATTCCGTTCAACACCCATGTCATTGGAATGGTTGCGAACTTCAGCCCCGTCAAAGACCACGCGCTTTTTCTCGATATCGCCCAAGAACTGTTCCGCCGACGGCCAGACGTGCATTTTTTGCTGGTTGGAGCAGGGCCGCTTCAGCGGGACATCGAGCGCCGCATTCGGCAACGAAACCTGGAAAACGCCTTCACGCGCGCAGCGACGATCGAAGAAATCCGCGATCTATACAGCATCATGTCGGTGTCGGTGTTGTGTTCGAAAGCCGAGGGATTCCCCAACGCCATCATGGAATCCATGGCCGCAGGAACGCCTGTCATTGCCGCCGACGTTGGCGGCATCCCCGAACTGGTGCGCGACGGCGTCACCGGAAAACTCGTTGATTCGCGCGAGCCCACAGCCTTCGCCGACGCAATCGAAGATTGTCTTGCCCACCCCGAACAGGCCGCCCATCGCGCCCAACAAGCCGCCCGACATCTTCGCGAAGCGTTCAGCGTTCCCGCCATGGCAGCGCGACACCGGGCGCTCTACCGCGACCTCCTTGTCCACAACACCCACGGCGCGTAAAAATCCGCCCCCCCTTCTCACGACTCGCCATCCGGTCACATGGCGGCGCGCGCCGCGACGTCTTCGAGCAGATGGCGCAATTCCTCAAGGGAATGATACCCTTCGCGCCGGACAATGGATTTTCCGTCGCGCAGCACGATCGTCAACGGAATGGACTCCACCCGAAACATGCGAACAATATCTTGGTTATTGGGATCATCGATGTCCACTACGGCGACGCGCACCCCTTCCCCGGCGAGCCGGTTGAACGATGGAACCATCCGGCGACAAGGGGGACACCACGGGGCGTAAAAATCGATCACAACGGGCTCAGGACTCGCCGCAACCGCCTCGAAGGCCTGCCGCGAGGCGATGGGAACGATTTCCGGAGCCCACGGCAACGGCGCGGCGCGCGGAGAACCAAACAAGAGATACGCGAGAATCAGAGCCAACGCCCCGCCCCAAAAACTTCCCGCAAAAGGCGAAAAGGAACCTGCCGCGACGCTGCGCTGCCCACGCCGCCGGCGCCACGCGATCGCTGCGACATACCCCGCGACCGCCCCCAAAAGGACGGCCAGATAATGCTGGAGCATCGGACCAATTCCTTATAGCGCGCCGCGCACGAGCGCCGCAGGATTTTCGCCCAAACGCCGCCGGAACTACGCCAGTGCCTTATCAAGAGCCTTGGCAAGTTCGCCCTTCGCGGTCACGCCGACAAATCGCGCCGAAACGCTCCCCTCCTTGAAAACCAACAGCGTCGGAATGCTCTGGACGTCGAATTTCCGGGCCAGGTCTTGCTCGTTATCGACGTTGATCTTGCCCACGGCCACTTTGCCTTGATAATCCTTTGCCAGATCGTCGATAACCGGGCCCATCATGCGACAAGGGCCGCACCACTCCGCCCAGAAATCCACCAACGCTATCCCGGCGCCCGCAACGGAATCGAAGTTTGCGCTCGTCACGTCTTGTGCACTGCTCATCCGGAAACCTCCTTCGTCTCGAACCTGCTGCCCACGCCCCCTGCATAGGGCGACGCTACCGTAAAGAAAGGGATGGCCGCGCGAGATTATTCCCCCCCCTCCGGGGCCTGGGCAAACACCCGCACGCTCGAAGTGAATTATAGCCCGGCCAAGCACAGACCGCAATGCCATGCAGGAGCCCTGCGATTGTCCGGGTTATGGGAATACGGTATAGTCTTTTCGGGCTTTCTATTGTAACGGCGTATAGCGCAATGCGGCGACGCGAAGCCCCTTGCTGCGCTGAAAGAACCGAGGTGGCGCGATGGATTTAACGGTGATCACGACGTACCGGTGCAATTCCCGGTGCTCGATGTGCCATATATGGAAATATCCGACCAAGCCCGCCGAAGAAGTGGACGCGGAAGTGTTGCGCGGGTTGCCGGGCGGTTTTGACAATCTGAATATCACCGGCGGCGAACCGACGTTGCGCACAGACTTGGCCGACCTGGTCGATGTATTGTATCCAAAATGCCGAATCCTCGAAATCAGTTCCAACGGCCTGCATCCGGAGCGTTTGGAGCCGATCATCCGGAAACGCCCGAACATCAAGGTGCGCTTCAGCTTGGAGGGCTTCGACGATCGCAACAATCTCATCCGCGGCGAAACGGACGGCTTCCGGAAAAGGTCGAAGGTTTGATGCGCCTCAAGGAAGCGGGCGGCACGGACCTTGGCTTCGGCTCCGTGATTCAGGACGACAACATCGACCAGATCGTCGATCTGTATCGATTTGCCCAGGAACGAGACGTGGAATACGCAACCTCGACCTTGCACAACGCCTTTCAGTTCCACAAAAACGACAACGTGATGTACGATCGCGTGCGCGTCGCCAAGGAAGTCGAGAAACTGATCGCCGAAATGCTGCGATCGAACAGCATCAAAAACTGGTTCCGCGCGTACCTGAACCTGGGGCTTATCGAAAACATCCTGGGGCATGATCGGCTGATTCCCTGCACGGCGGCGACCGACTTCGCCTTTATCGACCCGTGGTGCGACGTATACGCCTGCAATGTGCGGCCCGACTTGTGGATGGGCAATTTACGGAAACAGTCCTGGGAAGAAATCATGGACAGCCCCAAAGCGGACGAGATCCGGGCCAAAGTGAGGACATGCACGCAAAATTGCTGGATGGTGACGACGGCGCGCACGGCCATGCGCAACCCGCGGGCGCCGCAGTTGCCCAAGGCGCGCCCCTTCTGGTGGGTGGTCGCGAATAAGCTGCGCGTCAGCCTGGGAATGCCCATCCCCTTTGACAAATACATCGACTATGCGACGTTCGTGAAGGACGAGAGCGCAGTGAAACGGGAATTTCATCTGGACGACAAACCCGCCAAGCGCATCGTCCAGAATGCGGACGACGAGCACTATACGTTTGTCGGGCCATACTTCAACCGGTAGACCCATTCACGGCGTTGCAATCACCACTGGCTGAAAGGACAGACGCTGAGATGCGTGTTGAGGTAACGGGGATCGCCCGACACTTCCGCGCCGATCCAGGGAGGAGGCGCGAAAGCCTGGTCCGCGGAAGCAAGTTCGATCTCGGCGAGAACCAACGGCGCGTTCGCGCCCTCGAACACGTCCACCTCCCACATAAAGCCCTCATACGGAACCCGGTAGCGCGTCTTCACGACCGGCGCGCCCACGCACAAGGAAACGAGCATGGCTTCGGCATCGGCGAGGGGGATCGGATAGTCGAACTCCGCGCGCGTTATCGCGAGGGTCGATTGCTTGACGTTCAAAAACGCGCGGGATCCTTCAATGCGCACGCGCACCGACGACGGCGGACCTAGACACAAATACCCTTGCCGCATGGACGCGCCCGCGGCTCCCTCGCGCCAAGCGTCGCCCATCACCAAAAACTTCCGCTCTATCTCGTAGCCCATGCATTCCGCCCGCGCTTCACTCAAGGCCGTATTTTTTGATTTTGTATTGCAGCGTGGTGCGCTTGATGCCAAGATGTTCGGCGGCCTTGGTCTTGTTCCACCGAAACCGCTGCAGCGCTTCGGCGATCATTTCGCATTCGAGACGATCGGTCCGTTCGGACAACGACGGCGGCTCCGGCGCGGCGCGCGGAGCCGGCGTGACTCCGGGATCGATATCCGGCTCTTGCGGCGCGAAAAGCATGTCCTGCGGAACTTCACCCCGCGAGACAATGGCATCTTCGGCGAGAACCACGGCGCGCTCCAGCACATTTTCGAGTTCGCGCACATTGCCGGGCCATGGATAGCGCATGAACAGCGTCATCACGTCATCATCGACGCCCACGACGTTTTTCCCGGTTTCCGCGCTGAATTTCCGCAGAAAATGATCAATGAGCGCGGGGATGTCGTCCGGCCGCGCCCGCAACGGCTCCACCCGCAGCGAGAAAACGTTCAGACGATAGTAAAAATCCTCGCGGAATCGCCCTTCCAGGATGGCCTCACGCAGGTCCGCGTTGGTCGCGGCCACGATCCGCACGTCCACCTTGATCGTCTGCGCGCTGCCGACGCGCTCGATCTCGCCTTCTTGCAGGGCGCGCAGCAACTTGGTCTGGATATTCGGATCGATCTCGCCCACTTCATCCAGGAACAAGGTTCCCGTGTGCGCTTGCTCGAAACGGCCCACGCGCCGCGACACCGCGCCCGTGAACGATCCTTTCTCATGACCGAACAATTCGCTTTCAAGAATGCCCGGGGCCAGCGCCGCGCAGTTCAGCGCCACAAAAGGGCGGTGTCTGCGAGGGCTTGCGTCATGAATGGCCCGCGCGACAAGCTCCTTGCCGGTGCCGGTTGGCCCGGTGATCAGCACCGAACTGCGGCTGGGGCCGATCTTGTCGATCATTTTCAGCAGCGTGCGCGTGTCCTGGCTGTCGCCGATGATGTACCGTTCCCGTGAACCCGGAACATGCGGCGCGGATGTGCGCGGAGCCGCCACGGGCCGCGCATCCAGGCCCTTGTGCACCTTCATCTCGATTTGCTGCAGCTTGAAGGGCTTGGTGATGAAATCGAACGCGCCCAAGCGCATCGCCTCGACGGACATTTCGATCGTGCCGTACGCGCTGACGACGATCACCACGGTGTCCAGCGATCGATCCTTGGCGGCGCGCAGCACGGCAAGACCGTCGCGTCCGGGCATTCGCAAATCCGTGATGACCACGTCATACGTCTGCTGCTGGATCAACTCGACGGCCTTGTCGCCGTTCGAGGCGGTCGTCACATCGAACGACAAATCGCGAAACGCGGCGGCCAGCAGTTGACGCATGCCCGGCTCATCGTCCACCACGAGCATGTGACGCAGCCCGTCCGGCGTGTGTGCAGGAGTTTCGACCAAACCAACCGTTCCTTTTGAGAAGCCGGGGCGTTTTGCGGCGCTCTCGGTCCTGTTCCGGCGCGCATGCGTAACTCTACCACCAACGAAACAGACCGTCAAACGCGCCGGCGGCGGCATCGAAGTTGACCGCGTTCCCCGGGGATGGCACAATCGCCTTTCGCAGCGCCAACAACGCCCTGCACTACGCACGAGGATGTCTTGCCATTCATGCTGCGCGACCGATAGACCGCCCAGACCTGCACGGCGCCGATGGAGGCGTCGTCACGTCCGTGATTTTATGCGGCGGACGGGGCATGCGCTTGCAGTCCTTGCTGGGATCAATCCCCAAGGCGCTTGCAAACGTCGCGGGACGTCCCTTCCTCGATCATCTGTTGACCCGTCTGCATGGCCAAGGCATACGGGACGTTGTGTTATGCACGGGCGTGGGCGCCGACCACATCCAAGCGCACTGCCGCGACGGTCAGCCGTGGGGGCTTGCCATCCGCTACTCGCGCGAGGAAAGCCCCCTGGACACCGCCGGGGCTCTCAAGCGCGCCGCGCCGTTGATCGCGTCGAGTCCGTTCCTGGTCATGAACGGAGACTCCATGGTCCGCGTGGACCTGGCCGCGTTGCTGGCGGCGCACATCCGCGCCGGAGCCCACATCACGATCGTGGCGGTCAACGTGTCCGATCGCGCCCGATACGGTTCGTTGCGCCTGGAAGCGGATGACCAGATCGCGGGATTCGAGGAGAAGGGAGTCGCGACAGGACCGGGGCCTGTCAGCGCCGGGACGTACGTGATCAACCGCGATGTTCTGGAAACGATTCCGGCGGACAGAGCAGTCTCCCTCGAGCACGACGTATTTCCTCGGTATGCGCGCCGGGGGCTTTTGGGATTCCAAACGCCGGGGCCTTTGCTAGACATTGGCACGCCCGCATCCTACCGGACCGCCCCGGACATCCTCGCCAAAATCATGGAGGAAACCGCGTCATGATCATCACCCGGGCTCCTCTTCGCGTAAGTTTTCTGGGCGGCGGGACGGATTATCCCGAGTATTTTCTCCGCCACGGGGGAGCGATCCTGGGAACCGCCATCGACAAGTTCTCCTACATCACGGCGAGCGCCTTTTATGGCCGGCTGTTCGATTACGCCATCCGGCTTTCCTACCGGAAACCGGAGATCGTCAACCGAATCGACGAGATCGAACATCCGGTGTTTCGCGAAAGCCTGCGCTACTGCGGCATTGACCGCGATATTGAGCTGCATACCGTTGCGGACTTGCCCGCCTTTACAGGCCTGGGCTCCTCCTCGTCCTTCACGGTCGCCTTGCTGCACGCGTTGCACGCGTTTCGCGGCGAATTCAGAACGCCGCAACAACTGATGTACGAGGCCATCCATGTCGAACGCCATTTGTTGCAAGACCCGGTCGGCTGCCAGGACCAAGCCTTGGCGGCGTTTGGGGGATTCAACCTGATCGAGTTCCATGCCGAAGACGACATCCGGGTGCATCGGGCCCCGATCGCCCCGGAACGGCTGCGTGAGCTGGAGCAGCATTTGTTTCTGGTGTTCACAGGCATCCGCCGACGCGCCGCCGACGTGGTCGTCGGCCAACTCGCGCGCCTCGACGAAAATCGATCCGTTCTTGCCGACATGCGCCGCATGGTCGATCAGGGTTGGGATATCTTGGTCGGAGCCCGGCCATGGCAGGAATTTGGGCAATTGCTCCACAAAACCTGGCTTGCCAAACAAAGTCTCGACGCGGGCGTATCGAATCCCGCCATTGACGCCCTATGCCGGCGCGGTCTCGATGCGGGGGCATGGGCGGCCAAACTGCTGGGGGCGGGCGGCGGCGGCTTCATTTTGTTTTTCGCCCCACCCGAACTGCGGCCCGCCCTCGAACGCGCCTTTGCCAGCCACCCATGTCTTTCCGTCGCCGTCAATGCGCCCGGTTCAGAAGTGATTTTTTCGTAACGATCAGCGGCCGTTCTTTTCCCGAAACGTCTTCGTCAAACATTCGCCATGCGCCCATGTGGACGAATGGGCGGAAATGCTCTATAGGCCGGCGTAAAGAAAAGCGGGGCGCAACAAGTCTTTGGATTCGGGTTGCAACGCGCTTTCCTTGCGAAACGCGTCAAACAAGGCCTTCGCATGCGTCTTGGCCTTTTCCTTGGGAATATCCAGCGCTTGATATTGCCACGCCCGCGTCAACACGTAGACGCCGCCGCGATCCTGAAGCGACACCTCCACCGCATACAAACGCCCCCCGGCGAGAAAATAGACGTTTCCCGTCGCCGCACGGACAGGTTCGGCGGCGGTTTTCAAGCGGGCATACACCCCCCCGAACGCAACCGGCGCGGCGTCGCCAAGCGAAACGCCCGACCGGACAAGTTCCTCCCGGAAATCCGAAAGAGCCTGAAGCGGCGGATCGTCATGGGCTGCCGCCACCGCGTTGATTCGGTCATAGGATCCCGTGCGCAAACCTTCAACAATCCCGCGAGCCGTCTCGGCGACCGCTCCCGCGGGCCGAGACCACCCGAACCATGAATACGCCCCAATCGCCGCGCCGCCCGTCGCCAACAACACCACCACGATGCCCGCCAGGCGATGCGCCCTGACGCGCCATGCCGCGGCGCGAGTCGCATGCCACTCCAGCGGACGCATGACTTCCGTCAACACTTCCTTGTCGAATTCCAATCGCCTGGCGGTTTGCACGCGTGGCGTCCCTTAATTTCGAAAAAGCCCCTTGGGGCGGCCTCGTTTTCTGTGCGACGCGGAACGGATCGTCCGCTTGCTTTTCCCGGACTTTCGAGCCGTCGGCGCATCACGGCGATCCGCCATCGGCGGTTATACCATAAACCGTCGCCTGATTCATGCTGATTCGAAGACGGCAGCGAACGAGGGGCAGGTCCGAAAGCAAAAGGCCGTCCCAATCCAAACGGATCCGATCGCTGTCGACGGCACGCGCCCGGCAAGGATTGACGCCGCCCAGGGGAAGGCCCGCTTCGTCCAGCGGCTCGACATCGATCCAGCCCTGCGAAGCGTCTGCGTCAAGATATACAGGCGAACCCGGAACAGAAAATGGCGGGGTGACGAAACGGCCCGATGCGTGCGAGACCACGCCCGTCAGCCGACGCGTGCGATAGGCCGCTTGTTCGAGGGAGCGGTTGCGCGCCACGAGGAACATCCGGCGGTTGCCGCTTGGATACGGCTCCGCAAACGACCATATTCCCAGATCCGCGTCGCGAAAGGGCCGTTCCCATTGGCGCCCGTCGGAACTGACCATCAGTTCCGTGGCGAGTTTCCGGCTGAGTTGTCCGGGCCGGGCCGGATCGGCCCAGTATTTCAGCAACAACGCCAGGCAACGGCCTTCGTGAAAAAATGGGCGCATGGCGTAGAATTCCGTGTTGGGCGGATCGCGATCATCCGGCTGAAGCATTTGTTCCGGCAGGGTCCACTCGAGCAGATGAGCAGACGACCTTCGGGCAATCACGCGCCGCTGCCGGCCAACCAAGTCGGGATGCGGCTTGTCGGGCCATGGCACAAGAACCGTCTGGTATACGTCATACCCTTCCTCGCGCGCCAGCAGCGAAAATATCCCCGAACCGCCCGAAAACACCGGATTTTCCGCCACGGGACTCCAATCCGTGCCTTTGTCCGACACCGCCGCATAGGCCCCTTCGCCGCCGGGAGAACGCCGATCCCAATACAGCGCCCACAATTTCCCCTCCTTAACAACCACCTGAAAAGCGCTGAGCGGCGCATTGCCGTCGCTGCGGGAAAAGGGCGCGGCAAGCATGGCGATGTTGTTGGGGCCTCCCCAGGGGACAGGTTCCTGCCGCAACGCAGGGACGGTCCACCGTCCTTCCCGGATGGTTCCCAGACACACGGCCCGCCTTTCTGGATCGCTGCGTAAATACCAAACCAGGACGCCCTGGGGCGACGCCAGCGCCGCGAATGGGAGATACGACGTCGCCGCATGAGCGGGATCCGCGGGAATCAATAAGGAGGCCGTCTCCGGGCGTTGCGCCTCGATCGTCACCCCTTCGGCGTCTTTCAGGTCCAGAGGAGAGAAAAACGAAAAAGGCAGCCCCACACTGAACGCCAATGCGACTGTCACATGGAGCCAACACGCTGTCATGCCGTGGTTCATTCCGCTGACGCGTGCGCCGCGGTCCTCTTGCTAGAGCATTTTCGCCAATTATGCCTACGCCATGTACGCTCAAGAAACGTTGGCGAAAATGCTCTCACAAGACTGATCGTAGGCACAAAAAGTTAAACTGCTCAGCGCTTCGTCAGGCTGGGAGGCCTGACATGAAAAAAGCCGCAGAGCGAAATTCTCCACGGCTGCACAGAATTCTTGTACGATTCGATTACACGGTTTGGGTTTTGCCCAACACGGGGTACACGCGGTAGAGGCCCCACGCTACAAGGCTGCCCCAGTTCGTGAGGGGGCCAACGCCGTTCACGGTGATGCCGGGAACGCCGCCCGACTGCTTGCCCCAATCCCAACCAATCGTGCTGTCGGAAACGGCCGACGCCGGCTTCGAGACACGCGCAATGTGTTTCATGTATGTCATCCTTCTCCTCGGAGCCCTACGTAGCGTTCGCACATGCGTGAACGTCGGCCCCGGTCGTGTGTTAGTCGTTAACTAGACGGACCAGTAATACTGTTGCTTCGGGCTCGGATTCCCGGTCTTGAAATAGCTCGGCCAGTTCCAGATCGGCCCAGACTCCGCCTTCGCCGGGGCGTCTTTCGTTACAACCGTCAAGTGCTTCATCATTCCAACCCTCTCGTGTATATGCCACCCGCCGCGCTCACGACTCGCAGGCCGCCGCCACGACTTTTGGCCGTTTGTGTTGCCCTTCCCGGCATCCGCTATGTGTCCGGGAAGTCGTCCGGGAAAGGCCTTCGTCTTTCCGAAGGCCCCCCGCCCGTCTCCCTACGGGAAAATGTTCCTTACTTCGTCAGGAACTGGTTGACTTCACCCAACACCCAATTGGTCTGCTGAGTCGTCAACGGCGTCTTGCCAGTCAAGTTCCGCCATTCCACCAACGAGAACCACGCGGCCCCAGCCGGCTTCTCCATCGAACGAACCTGGACATGCTTCATGTGGCTTTCACCTCCTTTCTCCTTCCGTCTTGGTCATACGCCATCTAGTCAACGCCACCTCGCGAGACCTGCGCCTCGCCAGGTTGTGGCCCTATTGTGGACTATCCCTCGGGGATTCGCAACTTTATTGTCCCCATCCGGAACAGTTCCCCTGCTTCCCAGACACATCAAGGGCTCTCGAACAACCCCAAATCGCCTCCCTGCAAAATGGCCTGCGCGATAAGACCCAACACAGAATCGTCATTCGCGCCGAAAAACAACTTGTCCACCGCCGAAAGCAACTGGCCCAGTCCTTCCATTTCGCCGCACAACTGACGCGTCTGACGCGTCAACGCCTCCGTCTCCGAAGCGTCCAGCGGAAGCCCTGCAAGCCCTTCTATCGCCCACTGCTGCAATTCATACGCGGCCAATCGATCCTGACTATAGGTGGCGCCTTCGTTGAGCTGCTCACCCAGCCGTTGTAGGGCCTCGAACACGTGCCGCGCCGCAACGGGGTTTTCTGCCGCTGCGTATTGGTGGCCATATTGTAACAAATCTTTTCCCAGATCGCAAAGAAAATTGCGCTCGTTCTGGCCAGCGTTCAGCGCGACCACCATCTGGGCCACCGGCAGCGACACGCCGGCGTCCAGCAGCGCCTTGAGGCAGGTGAGCGCACCTTTCTCGTCGTATGCCGATATGCGCGCGGCCAGGTCGTAGAGCAGCCGCATGTCGCC
>JAKJDA010000470.1 GCA_022706165.1 Candidatus Hydrogenedentota bacterium
CTCTTTAACACGTCCTGTTTTGACATCTCAGTGATCGACTTCACGATGTCGGGAACGCCGGTCACTTTCGGCAACACGCTGAATAAAATGTCAGGGTCGGACGGATGCTTGGACCCTTCACCCGGCGTCCCGTCCAAAGCCTGGTACCACAAAGTTATCGCCTTATCGCGGGTCTTGACCGCAACAAGAATCTTCTCCCGGCGCGTCAAACCATCCAACCCCGGAGGATCTTTCGCGGCGTCGTATCCGCCAGTCAGCACCTCGTAGGGATCCGTCGGCTTCCTGCCGAGGCGCATGTACGCCTCGACCGACTTCGAGAACGGTCGCTTGCCCGCCGCCGCCCCAAGCTCCGCCCCGTACGCCCACGTCGCGCCGCCCGTCGGGTTCGGAGCCCCGGCCGCAGCGGCGGTCGCCCCGCCCAACGCCGCCACCAGCGCGTTGAACGTCTCGATCTTTTCCTCAGCCCCCTCCACGCCGGACAGCCACGCCTGAAAATCCTTCTCGGCAGCCTCGCGCAGTCTTTCGTACGGCTCCGCATCAGCCAGGACCGGCGTGCCGTCCAAACGAGCCCCCTTGGCCCACTCGGACGCAGCCCCCAACAAGTCAGGCAACGCAGGATTCCCGTCTGAATGATACCCGCCCGGTCGATCCGGCAATTCCAACAGCCGCTTGTACCGCTCAATCCCGGCGTCGAGCCTCGCTTGCCTCGCACCGGCATCCGATTTTGCCGGGCATTCGCTGGCCCAATGCCCCTTCTTCCCGCACACGAAACACACGTCGTTCGACTTGTCCACGGTACGTGTTTTCTTTGCGCGGGGTTTGACGTCATACTTGTTGGCGTTAGGTACAAGACACGCCAATGGTTCTCATCATAGAAATGAAGGTAATGCATTTAGAGACATCTTTGCCGTTTTGTTAAAAGGTCACTCGCTAACTCTTCGAGAGATCGAGCAATGCGTCAGGCTTTACGCCATAGTCCTAAGAGCTTCGCCCAATGAATACACGATATATCCGATGCTCTTGCCTCTTCTGATTGTCATGAAATTGAAAAATCCGACTCTCTATGTGCGTTATATTTCGCTACATTGCCCTGTGATTGATGTCATTGATTTTGCGGTTCCGTCAGCCGGGAAAGGGCGCAGAAATGACGCTTGGAAGCTCGAACTGGTCATCTATTCCACATACGCTGGTAGTTCGTCAAAGAGCAAGCACGTGACCGAAGTAAAAGAAATGCTTCAGGCAATACGTGACAAGAAACCCATCGCTCAAGTGTCTTGTGCATCGCCGCGCGTCAAGCAATGGAGTGATCCGGATGAACTAATACGGAATTTTTGTGAGCCTCTGGAAAGAATCGCCAGTTTTGGAGGATTTGATGGCATCGATTACGACGAGCAGGCGTTGCTTGGGGCCACCCAAAAGCTGGATTTGATTATGACGGGCGTTGAACAGGAGGAGTTGCTTTGACAATCTATCCGACCAAACGCCTTAAGTACGTTGCGACGATCAACGATGATGCGCTGGGCGAAGACACCCCTGGCGATTATGAGCTTCAGTACATTGACATCAGCAATGTTGACTCGTCGGGAACGCTACATGAAACAGCTTCGTACTCATTTGACGTGGCTCCCAGTAGGGCGCGTCGGCGCGTGAAGGAGGGTGACGTGATCATTTCGACAGTCCGCACCTACCTTCAAGCGATTGCCACCATTGAAGGCCCGCCTGACAATCTGATCGTGTCCACGGGTTTCGCGGTCGTTCGCCCGCGAACAAAGGAGCTTGCCCCCCGGTTCTGCAAATACGCGCTGCGCGAGCCGTCGTTCCTGTCAGAGGTTGTCGCCCGTTCGACGGGCATCAGTTATCCGGCCATCAACGCTTCGGATCTTGCTGCGATTCCTGTCTTTGTCCCACCCCTCCCGGCCCAGCGCGCCATCGCCGACCAACTCGACCGCGAGACGGCGCGAATAGACGGGCTGGTGGCCGCAAAAGAGCGTTTGCGGGGGCTTCTGGCGGAGAAGAGACTGGCCCTCGTCACGCACGCCGTCACACGCGGTCTGAACCCGTCCGTTCCGCTCCGCGACTCCGGCGTCCCGTGGCTCGGGCTAGCGCCTGAGCACTGGGGAATTAGACGCATCGCCACGCTGTTCCACGACCGTGACGAGCGGGGCGAGCCGGACCTTCCGCTTCTGGTCGTTTCGATCAACTCCGGGGTGGTGTTACGCGAGTTCTCGGACGACAAGATCGAGGACACGGCCGCCGATTTTAACAGCTACAAAATCGCCCGGCGCGGAGATGTCGCGTTCAACAAGATGCGCATGTGGCAAGGCGCGGTCGGCGTCGCGCCCCAAGACGGGTTGGTAAGCCCGGACTACACGGTCGCCTGTCCCACAGGCGATATAGAGTCCGAGTATGCCGACATGCTTTTCCGCACACCTATGTTCAGCGCCGAATGCGCGCGCCATTCCCACGGTATCGTCTGGGATCGCCTGCGGCTCTATTGGGAAGGCTTCCGGGACATCCGAATCCCGTTGCCGCCGCTTGACGAGC
>JAKJDA010000471.1 GCA_022706165.1 Candidatus Hydrogenedentota bacterium
GGGTTTGGGTGGGGCGTGTGCGTGCACGCGGCTGATGCTCAGGGGGGGATCGCGATTACGGGTCGTGGGAATGGGCCGGTTCGGATCGTATATCCGGATGGTTCGGTGCAGGAAATTCGTCAGGATCAGTTGACGTTTCCAAATCAGCCGGGCAGGCGGTTGCCTGCGGCGCATCAGGGGGAGGGGGCAGGCGCGTTGGAGTCGGCGGGGGGTGCGTTGAAGATGCGCGAGGAACGTGTTCGGAAGGAAAGGGAGGGTTTGGCGGAAGCGCGCGGTGGAAAAGCGTGCGGCAGAGAACAAGAAGAAGCGCGAGGAAAAGATTATCCGGAATTACGTGGATAAGGAGTGGCGGTACGGTCCGAATTCGGCGCCGGAAGAGCCGGAGTCGTCGTCGGGTCCGGCGTTGTTGAAGGGGCGATCGAAGTAGGGTTGGCGCCACGGAAGCGAGGGATGGGTGAGTCGTCAAATCGGGCTTGATGTGTTGCATCTTCGTCGCACGCCGCGGCTTGGGCATGCCGAGTATTGTTCGAGCGACGCGATTATGCGGGATGTGGAGGCGCGGACGGGGAAGGCGTTTTTTGATGGATGGGACATAGACTTTGTGTGGAATACGGATGATGGCCCGATCGCGTGGGAGAAGGCGGGGCGTTGCACGGATATGGGGCATGCGGAGTTTTTGGAGGGGGGCGTTGATCGGCGCGATGCCCGGGCATGTCCGTTTCACGATCCTGAGGAGGTGTTGGCGTTTGATGCGGTTCGGGAGTATGGGGCTCCGGAGTTGGGCGCGTTGACGGAGTATTACGAGAAGCGTTATTGGGAGTTGGCGGGCCGGTTTCCGAATCAAGTGGTGACGGGGGGGTATTATCGAAGCATGATGAGCGGGGCCATTCAGTCTTTTGGCTGGGAGATGCTGTTGTTGGCGGCGGCGGATCGGAGTGGTTTTGCGCGCGTGTTGGATTCGTTTTTTCGGTTGAGTTTGCAGCATTACAAGGCGTGGGCGCGGACGTCGGTCGAGGCGTTTATCTGTCATGATGATATGGTGTGGACGGAGGGGCCGTTTTTGTCGCCGGATTTTTATCGAAGCGAGATATTTCCGCGTTATGCAGCGTTGTGGAAGGTCGTGAAGGATGCGGGAAAGCGGGTCCTGTTTTGCAGTGATGGCGACTGGTCGATGTTTTTGGATGACATTGCGGCGGCGGGTGCGGATGGGTTTATTCTCGAGCCGACGGTTTCGTTGGATGCGGTTGTGGCGAAGTATGGTCAGAGTCATGTCATCGTGGGAAGCAAGGTCGATTGCCGGACGTTGACGTTTGGCGCGTTGGAGGATATCCAGGCGGAGATCGACGCGACGTTGGATGTCGCGTTCGGTTGCGGGGGCTTTATGTTTGCGGTCGGGAATCATATCCCGAGCAATGTTCCTGTCGAAAATGCGCGGTTTTATTATGATTATCTGAGCAGCCATTGGGCGCGAGGATAGGCAAGCCGCGGTTCGGCTGGATTGTCTGACATTCAACTTTCCTTTTGACGATGCCGCGTTGGCGGCGTCGGACCTGTCGTGATTTCCCCATTCATTTCCCTTGTCATTTGATCTTTTTCTGGATATCTGCCGGCGCGTGTGGAGTGCAACACGCTGGGCCAGTAGATACAGGCGGTTGGCATTGGAGACATCTAGCGAGGTGCGGTATGGGGAACTGGTTGGATCGGTTGGGCGTTCGTGGGCGCAAGGCGGGGAAGCAGGCGGCGCCGCAACGGGGAGGGGTCCGGGCGGAAACGTTCCGGACGCTTTCTCGTGCGGAGGACATGTCGGCGCTGAATACGGCGGCAGAGTCGTTCGTGCGGCTTCCGAATGAGACGCCGTTCTACATGCTGCATGTGTATCGGTTCTTGCGGGACGCGATCCCGGATATCAGCGATGCGGTGTGGACGTGGAAGCGCTTGTGTCAGACGGGTTACGACATCGAGATTTTGGATCCGTCGTCGGAGGTGGCGAAGCGGCGTGCGGAACGGTTGCTGAAGGATTTGGATCGGCGGGTGAATGGCGGCGACCGGGGGATGGACGGGTTGCTGGACGTGTTTTATACGTCGCTATTCACGTATGGCGCGGCGGCGTTGGAGATCGTGTTGTCGCCGAGCCGGGAGTCGATCGCGGACGTGGCGCCGGTGGATGTGTGGACGGTGCGGTTCCGGCGCGAAAACGGGGTGTTGCAGCCGTATCAGGTGCATGAGGGCGAAGAGATTCGGTTGCCGCGCGAGCGATTCATCTATGTGGGGCTGGACCGGGACGGGACGAACCCGTATGGGCGGTCGATGCTGCGGTCGATTCCGTTCGTGATCAAGATTCAGCAGCGGTTGCTGGAGGACATGGCGAAGGCGACGCATAACGCGGGTTGGGCGAAGTTGCATGTGAAGTATACGCCGGAGGGGCGTGAGCGGGGCGAGTCGCCGGAAGCGTATGCGCGGCGTATTGGGGCGAATTTTGATGAGCTGCGGCAAAAGCTGAGTGGGCTGGAGGCGGACCAGAATTTGGTGACGTATGACA
>JAKJDA010000472.1 GCA_022706165.1 Candidatus Hydrogenedentota bacterium
TTACCTCGGCCGCCCGAGAACCATCTATGGCAACCCCACCGGGGAAATCCCGCTTGTTATGCCGGAGGAACTCGGCGGCTACAAGGCGGAGAAGCTGCTGTTCTGCACAAACCTCCAGTGCGCGCGCGCCTTCCGCGAATCCGAGATAGTGGAAGCTGGCGGCGACGCCAATGAAGGCAAGTGCCTGGCATGCAATGCAGACCTCTCCCCCATCTCAATTGGCGAAGAGAAGCTGTTGCCCGACAACACGCCCATCTTCCGCCGCGAATATATCAAACCGGGCGCCCCGCCAATACACGTCACCATCGTGTTCTCCGGCATCGAGCGCCGCAGCATACACCGCCCTCAAATCTGCCTCGTCTCGCAAGGCAACCGAATCACCAACGAATACCAGTACGAAGTCGATACGGGCGACGGCGGGACGCTCACCATGCGCGTCCTCGACATACAGCATGTCTATGGCAATGCGGAAGGCGACAAACCAACCGTGACGCCGGCCGTATATGCCTACTGGCTGTTCAACCCGGAGCGCGAAACAGACTCGCACCTCAGCCGCTTCTTGCGCATGGCCATCGACAATTCATTCCGCGATTACCGCCCGCGCTGGGGGTATGTATCGATCAGCATACAGCGCGACCCGAACAAGCCCGACGCATGGAAAGACCAACTTGCGGAATTCATCCCGCTATTCTATCCTGTCGTCAAACAGGTTCGCGAAGACCTCGACGCGCAACGCAACATCACAACGGTCATTTCAAGCAAATCGGCCGCGCTCAACGTCGACAGCTCAGAGGCCGAGGCCGTCACGCGCAACCCGCGCAGGCGGGACGGCAACGAAAATGCACAGGCGGCTGAATGACACGCAAAGGCGAGAAACTCAAATGGACAGTCAAATCGAATTCCCCACAATCGCAATAGCCACACGAAACAAGCACAAGCTCGTCGAGCTGCGCAGAATGTTCGGGCTGCCTGAAAGCAAGGCTCTGAGCGCGGCCGACTACCCCGGCATGGAAGAGCCGGACGAAAACGGCGACACCTTCGAGGAGAATGCGCTCATAAAGGCCCGAGCAATGTGCGAATTCACAGGGCACTGGACAATCGCCGACGATTCGGGGCTTGAGGTCGACGCCCTTGGCGGCGCGCCCGGCGTGCATTCCGCGCGGTATGCAGGCAAGCACGGGGATGACGCCGCGAACAATTCGCTGCTGCTGGAAAAACTCGCCTCCCCCGGCCTCCCGCGCACCGCGCACTTCACATGCGCGATGGCGCTCGTCGCGCCAGATGGGCGCGAGTACACGGTCAACGGCATCTGCCCGGGCCGGATATTGCACAGCGGGCGCGGAGACAACGGCTTTGGGTACGACCCGCTGTTCCTGCCCGACGGGCACGACAAGACGTTCGCAGAATTGCCAACGGAGACAAAGTGCCTCTTCTCGCACCGTGCCGTCGCCGCCGAAAAAATGCGCGCCATAATGCAATCGCTCTTCGGGAAACAACCGGAACCAACTTCCCCAACAACACGATAGGATTCACCATGAATAACAAAGAATCAGCAAACACCGCAAACGGCGGGAACAAGAAACTTGGCGGATGGGCTTTGAACATTTTGGGAATCGCCATTCTAATCGCCGCCGCGTTCATGTACCGAAACGATCTAAAAAAGAACAGGCTCCAGGCGGAGGCCGCAAACCTGGTCAGGCGGTGCGGTGCGTCGCCCATAATCAACATGGGCGTATACCTCGACCTCAACGGCCCGGCAAGCAACCAGCTATTCGTCTTGCGCGACGTCAACATCGTGTCCAATATCATGGCAAGCATGGTTAACGCCGAGCCAACGGATTTCCCCGGCAAAACCGTCGAAGGCGACGAGTACAAGCTGCTCATGGTGCTCACAAACCACACGCTCACAGTGATGCGCGCAGTCCGCCTCTACGACGACCCGGACAACCTCTACATGGGGCTGGAACACCCCGTCGCGTTCAATGAAAACAAGCAACCTGTCAATTGGGGCTACACCCCGCCAGCGCTCGTCATAGGCCTGGGCAAGACGTTTAAAGCGCTCGCCGACGAACACGTCCCGCAAATGCGCGAAATTGCGCCGCAATTCAACGCCGCTGTAACAGACTTCGAGGAGCAAATCAAACTCCACGCCCAAGCCGGCACCGCAAACGCCGACGCAACCGCGCCAAGCGATGGAGCCGAGGCCGAAGGGGGCGCTGGCGAAAGCACCCCCGAAGCCGGAAAACAAAACCCGGCGACGACATTCGGAGAACCAGCAGACCAACAGGCAGAACCATGAGGATACTTTTTTGCGACATCGACGACACGATGACAACGGACGGGCTCTTGCCTGCCGAGACTTTCACGGCGCTATGGGAAGCGCGCGACGTGGGGCTGCGCGTCGTCCCGGTGACGGGACGTCCCGCAGGCTGGTGCGACCACATCGCGCGCATGTGGCCCGTTGACGGCGTAATCGGCGAAAACGGCGCTTTCTACTTCCGGAAGGCCAAGTTCGGCATCAGGCGCATACATTCG
>JAKJDA010000473.1 GCA_022706165.1 Candidatus Hydrogenedentota bacterium
CTTGTCGGAGTTCAGGAACTGGGTGACCGAACCCAGCGACATGGAAGCGACGGACCCCGAGAAATCGGCGGCCAATCCCTGCTTCTCGGGTTCCTGGGGAGGGCTGGCTTCAGCTGCGGCTCGCTTCGCTTCGCCGGGGCTCGGCAGCGTGCGCACCGAGGGCTGATGAGCATGCTTGAGTACCGAACGCCGAAGGCCCATCACCAAGACCACGATAATCAGAAGAAACGACAGGACCACAATGGCCACCAGTCGCACACGGACTTGCAGCGAGGCGAGCATGTCGTCCAAAAGCAGCTCGATGCGCTCGTTCATGGGAAGCCCGGAGCGATCCTCTTCGACCGTATCCCACTCCAAGCCCGCCGTGTCCGGCATCATGAAGGAGATCAACGCGTCATCCATGTCGGGGAAGAGATGCTCGATCGGCTTGGCCACCTCCGCGGGCTCGGTGTGCGCGCGCAACGCACGGCGCAAGACCCGCGCCGCACCGCCCTGCTCTTCCTCGACCGCCGCCTTCGCGGCGGCGCGAATATCCTTCGCCGGCGGGGCGGGCGGAACGATCCGTCCGTCCGTCAGGATCGGATTCGGTATGAAGCGGATGCCGGGATCGGCCTTCGATATCCAGATCGACGCCTGCTGTCCAAGCCGCTCGACCAGCGCTTCGTACTTGCCGCGCGACTCGCGGATCACCGCCAGTTCCTCGCCGGACCGCAGGTAAAGCCGCCCGTCCATCGTCCCGATTTCGGTTCCGAAGAACATCACGTGTTCCGGCGTCACCCAGGCCACCTTGCCGGAACCTTTTCTCAGGGGAACGGCCACCAGTTGTCGCGCCCCGTACGGTCTTTCCCAAAGCGCGATGAAGAATTCGTCGTTCTCCTGAAACAACTGTAGGTGGTCGCCCACCCGAAACGACCGGTTGGCATTTTCGATCGGAATGGGCAGCCTGGCCTGAATGACCTGAACGACGCCGATCGGCACGGCCGCCGCGGCTTCCTCCTGAACACCAGTCTGGGCGAAACCGGAAAGGACACCGGCCAACCACAACGCAGTGGCTGCTATCCCCCCTTTGCCTGGTTTGCGCATTCGCATCGCGTCTGGATCGCCTTTTCTCCCGCATCTCCCCGACCCCGCGGCCTGTTGGGGCGCGATGTCAGCATACACTTCTACGAGTGTTTCGTAGATACGGCGTTTGCAGTCATGCGAATATACAGCTCGCGGCACAGCCACGCATCGGTCGCCGCGTAAAGCAACTGGCTCTCGGAAAGCGTGCGCCGCCCCCAGTTGGAGCGCCGCGCGCCCTTGGATACGCGAATGCCCATCAACAACGCGGCCAACCCGCGAAGCCCCCTGTTCCGGATGCCGGCTTTTGCCGCCAGATCGGCAAGATCCACAAACCCGCCCGGCTCGAATCCGTGCATTTCCTGCAGTTTCTTCACGTCGTAGTCGGTGCTCACGCCCGCCTTGATGATACGGCCGGGGGAGAAGATGCTCCGGAACCAGCGCTTGTCCCGCAGGGCCCCGAGCTGAACCACGTAGACCACGTCCGAAGCGGCCAGTTGAACCAACGCCGGGGGGTGCGATTCGCCTTTCGTGAACGAAGGCTTGGTTTCCGTATCAAAGCCCAGGAGCGATTCCTTCTCCAACCGGGGCAACACGCGCGCAAGCGTCGCGTCATCCGCAACGAGCCGGATCGTGCCGTCGAAGCGATACAGGGGAAGCGCATTCACCTGCTCGCTCGAAATCGAAAGATGGCTTTGGGCCGGTGCCGGTTGATTCATCCGCCGTCTCCAACGGCACGCGAATATACGGGACCACGCCGGCAATACAATACTTTTGCGAGTTGATTCTCGGGTCGCAAACGTGTTGAATACGCGTCAGGACCGCAGGCGATGATGACAGAATCGGCCCCACAACCATCCGAAATCCAACCGGTTACGGACTCATCCGCGCCCGCCGCTTCCGCGAACTGGGAAAACCTTGACGATGCCGCGCTGTTGAAATACCGCATCTGCGAGCTAAAGGGGCACATTGACGATTCGCCCGTCGCCCTCCGCATCGCGCAACTCTACGAGGAACTGCGCGCGCGCGGCCTGCAGTTTCTGCCCCCCTGCTATCTCGCCACGGAATGGCTTTGCCCCGACGGCGTGCCCGCGATCGGGATCCCCTTCTACCTCATCCATCCGCGCCTGATCCGGCTTGAGAAGACCATGATGCTCGAAGCCGAGGGCGCAAACGAGGCGGAATGCATGAAACTGCTTCGCCACGAGCAGCTTTTCGGCTCCATGGCGGCCGACTACGAACCGCATGAGTATTACATGCGGCCCTACAGCCGGCAGTACGTGGTCCATCTCGAGGACAACTACGCGCAGGCGCATCCGGACGAGGACTTCGCGGAGACTTTTGCCGTCTGGCTGACGCCCGGGCTCGATTGGCGCACGCGCTACCGCGAGTGGGGCGCCTTGAAAAAACTGGAGTACGTGGATCACCTGATGCGGCAAATCGGAGCCCTGCGCCCGCCCGTCAC
>JAKJDA010000474.1 GCA_022706165.1 Candidatus Hydrogenedentota bacterium
GGCGTGGCCCCCCAACACCGCTCCAACTCGTATAACGCCGTATCGAACTCGCCCCATTGGCAGCGCGTAAAGAAGGCCCACTCGAGCGAATACTGCAAGACATCGTCATCCTGCCCTTCTTCCCGTCGCGAAATCTCGGTGACCGTCCGTTCTATCTTGGCTCGGCCCAGTATTTCGCGATGCCATCCTCGATCGTCTGCGGTTTCGCGGATGCGAGCGTCAAGATCGCGCCAGTTTGCCGGGGTGAGGGGATCGGTCCAGCGGTAAACATCGCGCAGAATCATCCGGATGCCCCAACTGATGCTGGTGTTGCGAACGCGGTCCAGATAGGGGAGGGCCTCTTCAATGCGCGCGTGGGCTTCCGCCGCATCGGGCCAGCCCGGATACTGGGTCAGGCGCGTTCCCGTGGGGCATCCCGCCGCGTACAAGTCGCTGATCGCCATGTGGTACAGCAAAACATCATGCAGCCCGCGCGCTCCGAGACGCCCCCCGACGAGATGCGTGTGCGCATCCAGCAAGGGCAGTTCGTGCAGGGCTTCGAGAAGCGCGTGTTGAACGTTGGAAGTCGTCATGCTTGTTTTTCTCCGGGCAGGAGCGATGGGATCGCCGCGGTCTGCAATGTCGTCGTTGACGTATTCGTCGACTTATTCGTCGGATGTCGCCACGATGACCTCCACCCCTGCATCGCGAAAGGCGTCCAACAGTTTCGGTTCCGCTTTGTCGTCCGTAACCAAAGTGGTAATCGCCGAAACCGGCGCCACTCGATACAAGGCGAACTCCCCCAGTTTGCTGTAATCGGCGACGACGATCAGCTCGCGGGCGCATTCGGCCATGGCCTTTTTTGTTTGCGCGGTGGACGAAATCGGCGAACTCAAGCCCTCCTCGGGCGAGACGGCGTCGGCGCCGAGGATGGCCTTGCCGGCGCTCAAGTGCGTCAGCATGTTTTCGGCTTGCGGCCCCACCGTGGTGCCTGTTTCCAGACACACTTCCCCGCCGATCAGCACCAGCGTCACGTCGTTCCGTCCAATCGTCGCCTGGACGATGTCGAGGGAGTTGGTGATCACCGTCACCCCCGAGGCCGTCATGTGGCGAGCGACTTGGCAGGTCGTGAAACCGCCGTCGAACACGACCAAATCGTTCGGTTTCACCAAACTCGCCGCCACGCGGCCAATCCGCTCTTTCTCCACCGGATTGATTTTCCGGCTCTCAGCCAATGTAGGCCCCGTGCGCACATGCCGGCCCGGCGCCGCCCCGCCGCGGGTCCGCTCAATCAAGCCGCGCGCGTGGATATGCGTCAAGTCTCGGCGCACGGTGGCCGGCGAAACGCCGATTTCCTGGGCGATTTCCTCAATGGTGGCGCCGCCCTGTTTCTCGACGAGGCGAATGATGTTTTCCCAACGTTCGGGAATCAAGACTCGTTGCATGCTCTCTACTCCCTGTGCGTTTCTTCCGTCGTTTTCCTGCGACGCACCTGGCGAATATACCAACCCCCGCCGCTGGGGTCAACAAGGCAATCCCTGATCGTTTTCTGCTCGAAACGCGGGTCTCGCGGCCGCATTGCTTCAAAATTTGTCGCGTTGCGCTTGACTTCCATGTTTTCCATGGCAATACTGGCGCCAAAACAAGGAGCTAAACCGGTGAAATCCGTTCGTATTGCAGGAGCAGGCATCTGCTGTTTGGACCACATCGTGCGATCTCCCTCTGTTCCGTGGGGAGACACCGCCGAGGTCAGCGCGTATTGCGTCCAAGGCGGCGGGTTGGCCGCCACGGCGCTGGTGACCTGCGCCCGGCTCGGCGCGCAAACCGAATTGCTCAGCATGTTGGGCGAGGATGAGATAGGCGATCAGATCGTGGAGGGACTGCGCCGGGAGGGCGTATCGACGTCGCATGTGATGCGCATTCCCGGGGGAGACAGTCCGTTCAGTTTTGTTCACGTGGATGCCGTTACCGGCGAGCGCACGATCTTTCATCGCCGCGCCGAGGGGTTGCGCTGGCCCTGCGCCGGACACGACGCCATTGCGCGTGCCGACGCCATCGTGGTCGACGACTACTATCCTGATTTGGCGCGCGAGGCCGTGGCGGCGGCGCGCAGGCACAGGACGCCGATCGTCGCGGATGCGATTCCCGGAGCCGCCAATCGGGAATGGCTCAGCGCGGTGGACGTGCTGATTGCGCCGCGACATTATTTGCAGGAAGGCGGTTTCGGCGATTCGGTGGACGCAGCGCTCGATGCCATTCATGCGATTGGTCCGGCGACGGCAGTCATCACTCTTGGGGCGGATGGATGGGCGGCCTCTGACGCCTCGGGCCGATCGCGTGGCCCGGCCTTCCGCGTCCATGTGGTGGACACCGTCGGCGCCGGCGATGTATTTCACGGGGCCTATGCCTTTGCGCTAGCCCAAGACTGGAACGCGCCGCAATGCGCCGAATTCGCTTCAGCGGCGGCGGCCCTTAAATGCACGCAGCCGGGCGGCCGAACTGGCATTCCCGATTTGGCGACAGCCTTGGGTTTCT
>JAKJDA010000475.1:0-251 GCA_022706165.1 Candidatus Hydrogenedentota bacterium
GATAACGTCCAGCGGATCGAAGCCGAGTTCAATAGCGATCCGATGCACAAGCCTTTCAAGCGCGAAATAAACCTGCGGCCCTCCGAACCCCCGGTTCAACCCTGTCGGCGTCTTGTTAGTGACGACGACCCTGTTTCTGACCGCAACATTGCGAATGTCATAGGCACCGGTCAGATTACCGTGCATCCGGTACAGAGTCGCTGGTTCTGGCGCACGCAGATGCGCGCCGCAGTCTTCAACCTGATCCCAAT
>JAKJDA010000475.1:261-2496 GCA_022706165.1 Candidatus Hydrogenedentota bacterium
CACCGGGCGGCCAGCGGCCCGTGACGCCGCGGCGACCAACACAATGTAGGGAAACACACCCTGCTTGACGCCGAAGCTGCCACCCGAGTCCGGCGGTGTCCGCAACCGCAGGCGATTACCGGGCACCTTGAGCGCGCGGGATATCACTGCGTGAATGCTGAATGGTCCTTGGAAATTTGCCAGAACGTCGAACGAGTCCTCCGACGGATCGTAATCGGCAACCACACCATAGGTTTCAATCGGCGTACAAGAGTTACGTGGGTATCTGATATCGATCGAAATGCGATGTGCAGCTTCGGCGAAGGCCTGCCCCGGATTACCGTAACGGAAAGTACGATCGCTCGCCAGGTTGCCATCGAACCCCTCGTGCAGAGCCGGAGCGTCCGGCAACAACGCGGCAAGAGGATCAACAATCGCTGGGCGTGCGCGATATTCAACTTGAATCAAATCCGCGGCGTCTTCCGCCATGTAGCGATCTGACGCGACAATGATCGCTACCGGTTCGCCAACATACCGCACGCGCCCAACCGCTATAGGCCAGCATTCGACCGGCGCTTTAACGCCCACGACAAGACTCGCGGTCATTTTCTTGATATCTTCGCCAGTCAAGATCGCTGCAACACCGGGAGCAGCACTCGCAGCAGACGCGTCGATCGTAACAATATCGGCATGAGCATGGGGCGAACGCAAAATTGCGGCGTGTAGCGTTCCCGGGCGAGTTCCAAGATCGTCGATGAAATGCCCACGCCCGGTCAGAAGAGCTGCATCTTCCACGCGTTCAATCGATCGGCCGACCCAAGGACGATTGACGTCAGCATCCGCTATTGAAGAGGCGGCACGCGCCATCCTGAAACAAACTCCCGCTCGCGCTTCTTACTTCGCGCTTGCAGACTTTTGTCAGGACAGCGGGAGAACAGACCATACCGGTCTCTCTCAGGACTTACCAATCAGTCTCATTTCATGATTGATGCGTTGCAAACATCAGCTCGCGAGACGCGAAACATTGCGAAACTCGCGGGGACCGACGCCCGCGTGATTGCGAAAGAAGCGTGTAAAATGCGCTGGCTCGGAAAATCCGAGACGCTCACTGATTTCCCCCACAGTCACATCCTGATGGAGGACGGCGTCCATTGCCTGCTCCATTCGCACGACGTTCAAATAGACCTTCGGCGGCACACCAATCGACGACTCAAAGAGCCTAAAAAAATGCGCGCGCGATAATCCAGCGCCCTTCGCGAATTTGTCGATACTAGTGACGTTGCCGACATCGGCGCGCATCGCTTCAGCGACACGTTTGATGCGCCAGTCCCGGCCGGACACATTCATTTCCCTGATCGATACAGGAAAGGTGCGCCACGCCGTAAATCGTTCAATTACCGCTATCATCAAATCGGAGAGTAATGTCTCGTGTGAAACGACGCTATCCGGGCGCGCCATCATCTCCGTGGCGAGATCCATCGAAAGTCGACGGATACGTGGGGATACTTCGCCCGAAGGCTGTCCAAAAAAGCCTGGCGAGCCACTCGCACCCCAACCGGGGCGGAAATCCTTCAGCCATTGCGGCTCGACGTATAACGCGAGAATAAGAGTGCGCGGCCGACTGGGATTATGGACGTAAGCGTGAGGCTGCCAGCCATCGACCAGCACGGCAGTGGTGTCGGTCAGTGGACAAACCCGATCGCCGACGGAGAATTGCGTATCCGCGCCCTCGACTTTTAGCAGAACATGGCAATGCGGATGGGCATGACGCACCAACGAGCAATCCATGTCGAGCAGCGCAACCCTGCCAAATGCTCCATGAGCGATACGCAACGCCGTCGACATACGAGCCTCCCGCCCTGGTGTCGAAAGGAAAACAAGCCTGCCCGATCCCCATCGGGTGCAGCTAAGATGACTTCCAATCCTAATGTCGATCGCCAAAACTGCCAAGCGTCTCGTAATCGAGGTCGAACTCTCGCAGGCGTGGAAGAAGCCCATTTGGCGCTATTTTAGCGACCTCCTGCCAACGTGAACGTCCATTTGTCGCACGTCAGTTCCCTACACGGCGATCGCTTCCAGCAGGCGGGACTTATCCATTTCGTCTTTGGCGTTGCCGGTGAACACAACGGCCCCTCGTTCGATCGCATAGAAGCGATCGGCAACACCGAGCGCGACATGGACGTTCTGCTCGACCAGCAAGATCGTCGCCCCCTCCGCCTTCATTTCTTCGATGATAGCGAAAATATCAGCGACAAT
>JAKJDA010000476.1:0-2183 GCA_022706165.1 Candidatus Hydrogenedentota bacterium
CGCCCCACCCCTGATCGTTCCCGAAAAAGGCTCCGAATTCATAGGTCGGTTCGGCGAACACCATGTTCAAATGCGTGGACCAGTAGGGAACATGCTGCCCCTCGAAGGTGCCGAGGATCGTGGCGATCACATTGGGCGCCGAGGTTGTCGTCCGGGCCAGCGCGGACCAATCCATGATGGGAATGGCATAGCCGTCGTCCCGGGAAAACACAATCCCCTCGCCCGAGTAAAGCGTGTTGGCGATATCCCGATCAGCGGCGCTGTCGAAATCGATGGTCGTCACCGGGTACAGGAAATCCGCCGGCGAGAGCAATGGCGTAATGGTGGCGCTGGCGAGGTGCATGGGCGCGGCGCACGCCAACGCCCCCAAAAAACATACTGCGAAGAGACTTCTGGATTGGCTTTTCATGACATTTCCTCCTTAGGCGAAGGCCTCTTCCTCATGTCATATGGGGAAGAGCAACAATCATGCCCCGAAAGCCTCCGTTGCTCCGATCGCTTCGCATAAGGACTTACCCGGTATGAAGGCGATTCGCGCGGGACGTTTGGCGGATAAACCGCCAAACGTTTATCATGAAAGACACATTTTTATCACTATTGAAGGAAGGGACGGCCCGATCCCATGCCCGCTCGTTGCGATGCGCGCGAGACGCCTCCAAAGACCGCGGGACCTCGAGACGTGGGACGCGACGCCCAAATGCACGGAATGGTCGGGCTTTGTCAAAAAAATCAGGCTTGGGGCGCGTACCGGTCGATCAGGGATCGAATCTCGGTCACTTCCTCCGGCGAAAGCTCCGCCCCCGAAAGCGCCTGGCGCATCAAACGCGACGTTGCCCCCCCGAACGCGCGCCGCAACAAATCGTCGAGCAGTTGGCGCTGGGTGTCCTCCTGCGGATACTTGGAGCGGTATACATGCGCCCGTTGGGCCGTGTCGCGTTCGACAAGCCCTTTTTCGGTCATGATCTGCAACAGCTTGAGGACCGTCGTATAGCCGGTGCGGCGAAAACGAGCCAAGTCCTCGGTCACTGTGCGCACGGTGCTTGGGCCTAATCGCCATAGGGCTTGCAGAATCATCAATTCCGCTTCCGTCGGCTTGGGTGGCTGCATGGTCAGCATAGCAGGTATCTCCATTCCTCGCGCTTCCTATCACTGCGGTTCCTCGTGCGGGCGCTCCCGTGCTGAAAACGCCCTACTCCGTTGAAGGTCTTATACGCCTGATTCATGACAGCGAAAAGATCGGTAAATGACATTTGTGTGACACGGAATGGGTCCGGATGGGCTTTTTCGCGGTTCCGACGCATGGCGCATGATGTTCCCCGCATTCCGGTCTGGCGTTGCGATCGGGCGCTTTGCTAGAATCAGCGCGCCGATCAGGTCAAGAGGAAAACATCATGGGGTTGGTATCTTCGCAATTGCCGATGCGCTCGCTGGTGGTGACGTGCCGTCAATTATCCACGGCGTACAATGCGGGCATTCCGATTCTCCAAGGCATTGAACTCACCGAACGCCAAGCCCGCGGCTCCAAGACGCGTCAGGTGCTGGCGGCGATGCGGCACGCCATCCGTTCCGGTTCCACGCTGGCCGACGCGGCCCGGGCGCAAGCGCCGTATCTGCCGCGAATTCTCATTGAACTTTTGGACGCCGGCGAGAAGGGCGGGCGGCTCGACGTGATGCTGCGGGATTTGGCCGATTACTACGAGGATCGGTTGGCCATGCGGCGCGAGATCGTGGGCGCGTTGGTCTATCCCGTTTTCATGTTGTTCGCCGCATGGTACTTTGGTTCGTTCGCGTTGATGCTCGTCAATCGGCTGTTGGGCGTTTTCGCGCCTAGGGCGGACGCCGCGTTCGATTTCGAGGCGTTTTTTCGTGACTATTTCCAGTTGCAGCTATTCGCGCATGCGGCAGCGCTGGCGGTCGTCGCGATCTGCATCGTGTTGGCTCGCATGGGCGTTTTCCGCTGGATATCCTCTCTTTTCACGACGTTTCTCTGGCCGTTTTCCGCGGTGACGCGCCGGTTTGCGTTGTCCCGTTTTTTTCGCACCATGTCGCTGCTGATCGGGAGCGGTCTTCCCATCGTCGCGTGCATCGAGCGATCCGCGGCGGTCGCCTTGAATCCGTACATCGAACGCGATCTCCTCAAGGCCGTTCCCTATGTGAAGGAAGGATCCACGTTGACGCATGCG
>JAKJDA010000476.1:2261-2492 GCA_022706165.1 Candidatus Hydrogenedentota bacterium
GCGACCCGGCTGTTGCGCGTTCTAGTCATGTTGATCGTGGGGGCCACCGTTGGATTGGTGGTCATCCGGTTCTACGCTACGCTCTATGGAGGAATGTTGGATGAACTTGAAGGGTTCTGAGTCGGAAGTGGAAGTCAAGGATTACTCGAAGCACTTGTGGATAGGCTTTATCGTCCTATTCGCCGCGATGGCAGGGGCGATCGTCTTATGGGGGCGCAACGAAGCGACCGA
>JAKJDA010000477.1 GCA_022706165.1 Candidatus Hydrogenedentota bacterium
TGGCCATTCACGAGGACGTAATGATTTGCGCGATGGCGCGTCAGCAGTTCGCGCATGCTGCGCTCGATGCGCGCGGGGTAGGGGTCCTGGACGACGTGGTTTAGCCAAAAGCCCGCGTGCATGTAGCAGCCGAAGCGGTAGCCTCGCAGGTCTTGCGGGAAATCGGCGTAATGGCCCCAACCGTCATTGGGCCACGCCATGATGTAGTCGCGGGGCGGAGCGAAGCGGCCTTCGCGCCAAAGGTCTTGACCGTGCGCGTAGAGATCGCAAATAAGCACGGCGCGCGGATTGTGTTCCAAGACCGCGTCGCGCAACGCGGCGAACGCTTCCGTCATGACCTCGCCCACGTCTTCGCCGATGCTGCTTTTGTAGTAGGAATCCCACAGTTGGCTGCGGGGGCGATCGAGGAAGATATCGCCCTTGCCCAGCGGCGTTTCTTTCAGGTAGTAGGTCCACGTGTCGATCCACGCCTGCTTGTGATGCGTCCAGCAGTTCGCCTGCTCCTCGGTGATGTGCCTGAACTCCCACGCGAGGTACATGGGGATTTGGATCATCACGCCCTTGCTGTGCGCATAGTCGATCAGGCGCGAGACGAGGTCGAGATCGCAGCGGTAGTCGGGGCGGATTCGCTTGTAATCGTCCCAGCGGTAAAATTCGCTGCGGCCGAGTTGATCGTGGATGTCGATCGCATTGTAGCCAATGCGCACGAGAGAATCGACGAGCCCCTTCCAGGTGTCGAGATCGAATTCGAGGTAGGGCTGGGTCATATTCGCCAGTTCGTCGTCGTCGTTGTCGAAATAACAAAGGATCGGCGCCGACGGCGGAGGCAGTGTCCGGTCGATGGCGGGCGGCTGGAAGTCGGGCTGTTGCGGGGGAACATACCCCGTAAAGTATTGGAACGGATCTACGCCCAGGCAGGTGTGCGAAAACGCGTAGACCGCTCGCTGCGCGCCGCGAAAGTCGCTGCCTGCGAGAACCATCAAGGGGCCTTTTCCCGCGCGGTCCACGCGGACGATTTGGCCCCCTTGCGGCCCGGGGTGCGCGGCGGTCACGGCGATCTGCCCCGAAGCGCTCAAGGCCGCGATGGCGTCGCTGCTATCGGGCGTTCCCACGAGATAGGCGATGCCGTCGTCAGGGATTCCGGCCTCTTCGGACTGGATGGTCACGGGCGCCCCGGTGACTCGTTCGAGGTCTTGTTTCAGGTCGTCACAGGCCAGACGTTCGGGCGATCCCGCCCGTTTTCCAACGACAAGGGTCTGTTTCATGGGGGCGCCGGTTCCTTGCCCTTGGGGCGTTTGTGCCATGCCCACGCGCTTCCGGAAACGACGGCCCGTACGCGTTGGGGCGATGCCTCGCGGAACGTTGGGGGGAATGGCGGAGAGGCGGGGATTCGAACCCCGGGTACCGCAAGCGGTACAACGGCTTTCGAGGCCGCCGCCTTCAACCACTCGGCCACCTCTCCGCAGAGCGGAACAGCTTTGTTTTGCGCTGTCCAAGGGGAGGATGCTAGCAAAAATCGCAGCGGGTTTCCAGTTTCCCGGCGCGCTTTTCCGGGGGATTATGCGAGGAGATGTTGCAGCAGGATGTGCGCGCCGATTCCAAGCAGCACAAGGCCGCCGACGATCTCCATGCGTTTGCCGAATCGGGAGCCAAGGCGGCTTCCGATGGTCATGCCCACGACGGTGAATCCGCCCGTGATGATTCCGATGATGATGCAGGGAGTCCATATCTGGACATCGAGCATGGCGAAGCTGAGTCCCACGGCCAGGGCGTCGATGCTGACGGCGGTGGAGAGCATCACGAGGCTCATGCCGCGGGTGGGATCGGCGCGCTCCTCGTTGGCGTGGGTTTCTTCCTTGAGGGCTTCGCGAATCGCCTTGAGGCCCACCCAGGAAAGCAGGCCGAAAGCGATCCAATGGTCCCAGTCGCGTATCCATGCATGGACGGTTCGTCCGGCCATCCATCCCAAAATCGGCATGAGGGCCTGAAACAGGCCGAAATGGAATGCGAAGCGGAATATTTGCCGACGGGTGATGTCGCCCATGGCAATGCTTGAAGCGATGGCCACGGCGAACGCGTCCATCGCCAGGCCGACGGATATGGCCAGCGTCGCGAACAGGCTCATGAGGCCCCCGCAGGTGTCGCGGGATGGGCGGAAAAGCGGTCGCGACGGACAAGAGCGGTCATGGCGCGGGCGGGCCGGGAAGTTCCCCGCGCTTTGACGGGGCGTGGATCGCGTGCTGATCGAGTTTTTCCTGCACGCCCTTGAGATCGGGGTTGAGCCGGCGCGCCCGGCGCCATTCTCCGATGGCCTTTTCGAGGTCGCCTTGGAGCAGATAGGCGTCGCCGAGGTGGTTGCGCAGCTCCGCGTCGTCCGAATCCATGGCGAGGATGGCTTTCCGGATATACTCGACGGCTTTGTCCGCGTTGCCTTGGCGGTAGAATACCCATCCCATGCTGTCCAGGAAATAGCCGTTGACGGGATC
>JAKJDA010000478.1 GCA_022706165.1 Candidatus Hydrogenedentota bacterium
GTTGCCGTCGTAGTTGTCCCACGCCGTTGCGCCCGCATCCACGTAGGTCGCGTTTCGCGTCACCGTCACCGGCGTCACGCCCAATAAGGTGATGACCGGAGGGGTCGTATCGCCAATGTTCAGGCCAATCTGGATATCGGCGGACGGGGGAGCGTTGTTCTCGATGGTCACGCCGCTTTGCATCTGGTTGCGCACAATGACGGCTTGGCCTGTGTTCGCGCCCAAGCGCACCATCGTGTCGCCGGGTTTGCCATCGAAGGAGCAGTCCACCGTCATCAATGCGTTCGAATCGCTGTCGATGTAGATCGCATTGGGAGGCGTAAGACGGCCAAAAAAACAATGCTCGAAGAAAAACGGTTTTTGCGCGGAAGCGTCGCGGAACGCGAAAATAGCGTGTCGCGATACGCCGGGGGCCTGTGCAAAGGAACAGTTCGTGAACTTCATTTGGCCTTTCTGATTTGATCCGTTGGTGATGAGGCCTTCGAACTGGCTGTCCACAAATGACCATCCCGCGTTGTCGCCTACGTCCTCTACGTAGAAAGCCTTGACGCAAGCGATGGTCTTGCCGCCGACCATCACGCCGCTGCCGGGCCCCACAGAGGCTCCGTTCGCGTCAACGCCCCGGAAGAAATGGAAAGCGATGTTGTAGCCTTCGGCCGTGCAGGCAGACGTCTGCTGGCCATCGGTGCGGCCGACGGCAAAAGCTGTGCCGCTGTCCCGCATGAACGTGGCCGCCGATCCCTTGCTCCAGATAGGGCCGAAGTACACATCGCGAAGCCGTCCCACGTCAAAGCATTGGTTGATGTAAATGCCTTTCAGCAGGGCCTGGGCCGCCACGCCGTCGACCCAGTGCCGCCCAACGGGATACAGGCCAAAATCTATCGCCTGGTATGGATTGGTCATGGTGACGTCGATAAGCGTGCAGTTGTCCGCCCACGAATTGCCGCGGACGGTCCACGGATAGGCCACGGGTGTGAGGGAGTCCGCTTGATTTGGATAGTGAATCACAAGCCCCTTGAGCATGGAGGAGGTGTTGAGGAGAATAAAGGGCGCGCCGGAAGCATTGCCTGCATTCGCCGTGCTCAACAGAATGCTGTTCGTGTCGGCCAACGGAAGCATGCTGGAAGTCCAACGCGGCGAGACGCCTTCGAGCGTCACGTTTTTGGGGATTTCGAGCGTGCCGGCGATGAGATAGCGGCCTGCGGGAACGATCACCTTGCCTCCGCCGTCGGATGCGGCGGCGCTCATGGCGGCCATAAAGGATCCGGTGTCATCGGTGATGCCGTCGCCTTGCGCGCCAAAAGCCGTGACGTCGTGAAGGCCACGATACGTGACCGCGTTCGCGAGGAACGCGCCCAACAGCGCAAGCGACAACGAGACGGCTAGCAATCTCATGGTGGAATTTCCTGTATGCATGGGCTTTGTCTCACTCCATCGATGCAGCGGGGGCCCTATTTGAGCCCTGTGTTGTATTGCACGACGACGTTGGCCCCCGGGGGCGCATTGTTGGTCCATTGAAAGCCGTTTTGCGCGCGGTTGCCGACAATCTCGGCGTTCTGCACGTTGGCGCCTAATTGGATGTCCTTGCGATCGCCGCGGCCATCGCCGAATTCGCAGCCTGTTATCGCCACCGAAGCACAATTGGCGATGATCCAGTGCACGCCCTTCGTCGCGCCTTCGTCCCAGCCGCTGAAATGACAGGAGTCGAAGGTCACGGGGCCGGTTCCCAACAGATTCGCGTGGTAGGTGGTTACGAATCCGTTTGCGCTGAGGTTATTGCTGCCCATGAAGCCGCTGGCCGCGAAGGTGACCGCGCCCGTATTTGCAGCGCCCACGTCCACGCCGCTGAAAATAAGGCCGTTGCGGATCGTCAGGCCAGTCGCCGGGTCGACCTTCTGAATGTCGAAGGCCTTCTGCGTGACGTCGGGATACATATTTACGTATACGCCGCCGCCTGGGCCGTAGCCGTAGTCCGCGTACTGGAACGTAATCTTGTAAAAGATGCTGAAAAGGTTCAGGGCGGTGACGCCCTGCACCTTGCCAAATTGGAACGCAATGCCGTTCGCGCGGGTAAACGTCCATGATCCGGAGTTCGTAAGATCGAAGAAGGGCCAGAAGTGGATGTTCTCCAGGTGTGGGTTAAGGCATTGGTCCAGATAGAGGCCACGATACAATGCCTGCGCGTAAAGTCCTTCAATCCGATGGCCATTGCCGGCGTTCGTGCCGAGGTCAACGGCTTGGTACGGGTTGATCAGCGTCAAGTTGCGCAGCGAAATACTGTCGCCCGCCCCTCGTATTGTCCACGGAAAAGGAATCGACGGGTTCGTTTTCACCTGCGTGGGATAAAAAACATTGATGCCGTCCAGGCCCGAATTCGTTTGCAGGGTGAGAAGCGGCGCGCCAGCGGCGTTGCCTTGTCCTGCCGTCGTTAGCAAGGTCGTGCCCGCATCGGAGGAATCCCCCCGATTGGGCGCCACCCA
>JAKJDA010000479.1 GCA_022706165.1 Candidatus Hydrogenedentota bacterium
GCGGTCTGATCACGCGCACGCTTATCGTGACGCCCGCCAATCTGACGTTCCAATGGCAGCGCGAAATGAAGGATAAGTTTCGCGAGCAGTTTGAGGTGGTGCGCAGTGATGTCCTTCGCGCCAATTACGGCCAAAACCCCTGGCAGGAACGCAATCAGGTCATCACGTCCGTGTCATGGGTTTCCCGGATTGAGGACGCCAAACAGAGCCTGCTCCGAAGCCGTTGGGACCTTATCATCGTGGATGAGGCCCACAAGATGAGCGCCTACAGTAGCGACAAGAAAACGCTCGCCTACCAGTTGGGCGAAGCCTTGTCCGAAATGACGGATCATTACCTGCTCATGACGGCCACGCCGCACAAGGGCGACCCGGACAATTTCTGCCTGTTTCTGGAACTGCTTGACCGGGATGTGTATGGCGATGTGAAGAGTCTGGAAGAGGCCATGCGACGCAACAGCGCGCCCTTCTATTTGCGCCGCCCGAAAGAGGCCCTTGTCGCGTTCCCCGATCCCGACACCGGGCAGGTTAAGAAGCTTTTCACAAACCGCAATGTGCGCACGTCGGAATTCAAGCTGAACGAGGACGAATGGGATTTCTACGATGCGCTGACCCGCTACGTGGAAGACCAGTGCATCAAAGCCCAACAGGACGATTCCGCCCGTGGCCGCGCCCTTGGTTTCACCATGGCCATGCTCCAGCGCCGGTTCGCGTCGAGCGTCTATGCCGTTCGGCGCAGTCTTGAGCGTATGCGCGACAAGCGCCATAAAATTCTTGAAGACCCGGCGGGATACCGCGACAGGCTCAAAGCAAAGCGCCTACCGGATGACTTTGAAGACCTGACCGAAGAAGAGCAGCAGGAAATCATGGATGACCTCGAGGAGGTCGTCGCATCCGTTGACCCAGAAGCCCTGCGGTTGGAAATCATCGAACTTGACAAACTCATTCAACATGCTCTGATTCTTGAGAAACGCGAAGTCGAGTCCAAGCTCACCAAGCTAAAGGACGTTCTCACGGAAGAGGGGCTTTTCGGCGACACAAAGATGAAACTCCTTGTCTTTACAGAGCACAAGGACACCCTCGATTATCTTGTCCGTAAAATGGCCGATGAATGGGGCCTCAAGGTTACGCAGATTCACGGCGGTATGAAGATTGGCGACCGCGATACGCCGGGCACCCGTATCTATGCCGAGCGCATTTTCAAAGAAGAAGCACAGGTAATGGTGGCGACGGAGGCGGCGGGCGAAGGCATCAATCTGCAATTTTGTTGGTTCATGGTCAACTACGATATCCCGTGGAACCCCGTTCGCCTCGAACAGCGTATGGGGCGTATCCATCGCTATGGCCAGGAAAAAGACTGCCTCATCTTGAATTTTGTCTCCACGAACACCCGCGAAGGCCGCGTGCTGCAAAAGCTCTTTGAACGCCTCGCCGAAATCGAAAAGGAACTGGACCCGCAACGAACAGGTAAGGTCTTCAACGTTCTTGGCGATATCTTCCCGTCCAACGAACTCGAACGCATGGTGCGCGGCATGTACGCGCGTAATCTTACCGAAGAGATTATTAAGGACCGCATTGTCCAAGATGTTGACCCGGTACGCTTCCGCAGCATCACGGAGTCCACTCTGGAGGGACTTGCCAAACGCGACTTGAATCTGTCCTACGTCATTGGCAAGTCCGCCGAAGCCCGCGAGCGGCGTCTTGTGCCCGAAATCGTGGAGGATTTCTTCACGGAAGCCGGGCCGGTCGTGGGCGTTACGCCAACCGTAGTAAAGGGGCAGGAACACGTATATCGTGTTGGCCGTATCCCGCGCACGCTATGGCCCGTCGGAGATCGCCTGGAAGGACGCTTTGGCCGTTTGGGCCGCGACTATAAGAATGTGGTATTCAACAAGGACTTGCTGGTAAAGGACCCGACATGGGAATGGGTTACGCCGGGCCATCCGCTCTTTGAATGCGTACGCGAATCGCTTTTGGCGGACGTGCGCGACGACCTTAAGCGCGGCGCGGTGTTTTATGACCTTCACCATGCTGTCCCATACCGTCTGGATGTGTTCTCCGCAACCGTTCGGGACGGTCTCGGGCGCTGTCTGCACAGGAAATTATTCGTCGTGCAGACCGGCATTGACGGTGCGCTCGCCATTCGGCAGCCAACCATTCTGCTTGATCTCGCGCTGGCCCCAAAGGCAACGCCGACGCCCAATGATGATGGATTGCCACAACGACCCGCCATAGAACAGGCGCTTATTGAGAAAGCCCTAAATCCGTTCCTAGCTGAAGTTACAGCCGAACGAACCCGCGAAGTTGAGGTTATCGTCAGGCACATCGACATCAGCCTCAATGCCATTATCAATCGCGTCCAGTTGCAGTTCGCCGACCTTACCGCCCAAAAAGAAATGGGGAGTGCGGAAACGGGTTTAGATGGACGCCTCAAAATGATGGAGGACCGGCTGTTTGAACTGAATGGCCGCCTC
>JAKJDA010000047.1:0-2508 GCA_022706165.1 Candidatus Hydrogenedentota bacterium
CAAGATGAAGAACCTCTCCGAATGGCAGAGCCACCGAGATGAGGTGCAGGCGGCTGTCTTGGGCGCATTGGGCACGTTCCCAAAGCAACGTGCGGAGTTGGCCCTCAAAACGGCCGATGAACTTCAGCGGGGCGGATACGTGCGTCGTAAGGTCAATTACTTTGTCGATGAGTGGGAGCGGATTGCGGCTTGGGTGTTTTTGCCGGACGGGCGCGACGAGGTTCCGGCCATTGTCTGTTGTCACGGGGAAATCGCTTCCGGGAAGGATGAGTCGGCGGGAATCGATGGCAACCCCATGCTGGCGTTTGCGCTGCGATATGTTGAAATGGGATATGCGACGATTGTGCCGGATTGTCTCACTGCGGGAGAGCGCATCTCGCACGGCCTGGCCCCTTTCGACACCCGCAATTATTATCGGGAGAGTCCAAAACTCTCGTTTCTTGGAAAGATGCTGCATGATTATATGCATGCGGTGGATGCGCTTTCCGAGATGAAGCGCGTCGATCCGGCGCGAATTGGCGTGATCGGACATGGCTTTGGGGCGGTGAATGCGTTGTTGCTGGCCGCGTTTGACGAGCGGGTCCAGACGTGCGTGGCCAGTTGCGGGTTCACCCGATTCGGCGATGATAAGGAGCCCGAGCGGTGGGCGCGGGACGAAGGCGCTTGCTTGTTGCCGGCCCTGCGCGAAGCGATACAGGATCGGGCGTTCCCGTTCGATTGGGAACATGTTCTCGCCTTGGCGGCGCCCAGTCCCACGTTGGTTATCGGAGCCTCAAACGACGCGGAACTCTCCAATGGCAAGAGTTGCGAGAAGGCCGTGAAGACGGCCAAAAAGATATATACGTTTCTTGGGGCCGAGGACGCTCTGGATTGTTATCTGCATCACGATGGCCATGCCGTCACGCCGGGGACGCTCGACGCCGCCGACGAATGGTTCGAGCGCTGGCTATAGGTTGCGTCGCGCACTCACGGTCCCATCAGCCCCAGTGCGGCGAGCAGACGGCGGCCTAACGCGTCCAGTTGATCGCGCCGTTCGCCGTAGATGATGAGCGGCGTCCGGATGAAATAAACAAGCGATCCCCATATCAGCCATAGCGCGACGAGTAGGTTGAACAGACGGCGCCCGATGGGCCGCGCGACGCGGGTAGGCCGCTCAGGTCCTTCATTCTCCCCGGTCATGTTCACGCTCCAACCGGCGCAACGCATGGGAAAGCAAGGCCACTTCCTGCGTCAACGCCCTGTTTTTTTCGCTTAGCCGAGAAATTACCACCGTGAAACTCAGGACCAGCCCCATCAGAAATAGAAACGAGATGAGGAAGAGAAGGCTCAGGTATTGAAGCTTGAACAGGTGCGAAAGAAGAACGATGGAGCCGGGGAATACCCCGACGAATAGTCCCATGGCGGAAGTGAACAACCATAGAAGCGCGTACCGCTCCTTGAGAAGCCCGCGCCGCACCAGTTCCAGCACAAGGACGAGCAAGATCAAGCTCAAGGCAAACAGGCCAAGCCGATGCGTCCATTCGAGACCAGCCGCAGAATTCATCATGGGCGCGCGTCTCCCGTGGCCCGAGTAAACGTCCGAAAGATATCTATAAAAATCGCCAGGGCCACCTTGATCATATAGTAAACGGCGCGATGCGGCGTAATGGATGTGGCGCCGCCCAGGCGCGGGCTCATCTCGACGGGGACCTCCGCCGCTTTGAGGCCGGACTTGTGCAAGATGACCAGCGCCTCGGCTTCGGGGTAGTCATCCGGATAGGTCTGGGCGAAGACCGATAGGACGGCGCGGTTCATGGCGCGAAACCCGCTGGTGGTGTCAGTCAGGCCGCCACCCACGACGGCGTCGACAAGCCGAGACAGCAAGGACTTGCCTACGCGCCTGCCGAAGGAGGGGCGATATTGGCTTTCGGCGACGTAGCGCGATCCAATGACGATATCGGCCTTGCCTTCCTGGACAAACGACACGAGGCGCGGAATCTCGCTCGCTGGATGTTGGCCGTCCGCGTCGCATTGCACGGCGATATCGTAGCCATGGCGGATCGCATATTTGTAGCCGGTCTGCATGGCCCCGCCAATGCCAAGATTGATGGGCAAACGGACCAACTGCACTGCGGGGAATCGCGCGACGATTTCGGAGGTGTGGTCCGTGGAACCGTCGTCGATAACCACGACATCGCATTCGGGCGCATGGTCCTTCAGGGATTGCAGCACGTCGGCGATGGTGGCTGACTCATTATAGGCGGGCACAATGATGAGGACGCGCGGCATCAAACCGTCTCCTTGCGGCGGAGGAGAAACCAGTCTATCCCCTGCAACATTCCAATGCCACGCGCCACATCGCGCAGGAAAAATATATCGTCCAATCCATGGGCGGCGACGCCCTGCCGCCGAAGACGCGCCCGTATTCTCATGATCAAGCCGATCCGGAGGGCGGCGTATGCCAAACCGATCGCCATCCAAACGAACAGCAAGAGCACGCTGGGCAAGGAGGTCCAGGCCCCCCTGAGC
>JAKJDA010000047.1:2518-12476 GCA_022706165.1 Candidatus Hydrogenedentota bacterium
CCCCGCCGCCACAACCGGGATGGGCGCGCCCAAGAATAACAACGCCATGGCGGGGCTCCACAGATCGGCGCGTCCTGCATAGTAGTCGCCTTTGCCAGCGCGGTTGAGATGCTTGCGATACAACTTGACGCGCCAGAACCCATGGCGCTTTTGCGTCTTCAGATAGGGCCATAGGCGTTCGGGATGATAGTGCAAAACACGGGCGTCAGGCGCAAAACGCAGCATTCCTCCCGCATCGGCAAGGCGGTAGGCGAGATCGTTGTCCTCGCCCGAAGCGTGGCGAAAATGCACGTCGAATCCTCCTGCTTCTTCAAAGGCGGTTTTTTGAACCATCATGTTGAATGATCCGAGAACATCCACGTCGGTTCCGAATCGTTCATGGCGCATCTCGATTTCCGCTTGAATGATGCGCGCCAGACTGTTTCCCGCGTTGGCGATGCCGTAGGTCCCCCCCACTGCCGTCACCCCCTCTTCCAGGCGCGCGACCAAACGCTCGATCCATTCCCGCTCCGGAATGCAATCGGAATCGGTGAAGGCAATCCATTTCCCGCGCGCCTCATAGGCGCCGGCATTGCGCGCGGCGGCAGGTCCCCGGTTTTCTTGGCGGATGCACCGCACGTCCGGAAACAACTGTGCAATGGTCGCGGTGTCGTCCGTGGAACCGTCATCGACCACGATGAGTTCGGTTGGGGCATAGGTCTGGTCCAAACTCGCTTCGAGACAGCGGGCCAACGTCCTCTGGGCGTTGTACGCAGGTATGACAATGGAGACCAGTTCTCTGTCGCGTTCTGGCATGACCCGATTGTATACGAAGGCGCGCGTTTCGCCAAGCGCGAGCCTTCGCGCACAAATGGATCACTTGCCTGCAAGGTCTGTGTTGCCGACTAGGACAAGCTTCTTTGATGTGTAGGGTCCGTGGAGCACGCGGACTTTTTCCATGACTGGGGCGTTTCCGAAGAAGGAGAGGAAATCCTCTCGTGCGATGAAAAAATACGGTCCTTTGCCGATGAGCCGCATCCGGACTTCGCTGGGGTCGTTTACGAGAGGAATGTGGCGCTGCAGATAGAACGCGAGCGCTGGATACGGGAACGCGTCCTGGAAATTCACGCGCTTCGTGGTCTCGACGCGATAGCCGGAATCGATCAATTCCTGGCAAGCCAATGCGAGCGGTTTGGGGGAATTCTTGGTTTTCTCCGTATAGTGAAAACCGTGCCCCACGAACCCGAGCACGATCGTCAACAACGCCATTGCATAGAGTCCCGTCAACGGAACAGGTCTGCGCTTCCACATCCACGCGAAAATGGCGAGGACCGCCAACGCGATAACGGCGCCCTCGATAATCAATGGAAGCTGCCTCTCGGCAAAAGCGAAATAGATCGCTCCTCCGACCGCCAAAACCGGAAGAAGCGCGAGCAAGACCAGGGTCCAACCGTGCGCCCACCGTTGCGTCCATCCTTTGAGTGCGCTTGTTTCAATGCGGGCAAGATGGTGCGCCGTGGCAATCAGCAGAAGCGGAACGGCCGGCAAGATGTATTCATTTTCCTTGCCGGCGATCAACGAATATAGGCCGACGCTCAGCCAGCCGCCCACGATCGCAAAGCGGTACATGCGATCGCCGCAACGCCATTCGTGCGGCGAGAAGTGCAACGGCAACAGCAAACCCCAGGGAGCCAGCATGGCCGGCAAGGCCGTTGCGTAATACCAAGGATATCCGCTGTTGATGCGCGTCGCGGTTCCCGTCCGCTCGAGAACTTGGTTGTGAATGAGGGCGTTGATATACGGCCATCCTTTTCGTTCCAGGATAGCCAACGCCCATGGCGCGACGAGAATGGACGCGATGATCATCGAGAAGAGCAAGATCGCCAGATCGCTTCCCCGGCGTTGCCTGCCATAGCGCAAGGCCAGCGCGATCCACGCGATCGCATAGATCGCCATGCCTATCGGCAGTGCGGATCCTTGCACCTGGAAACGTTGCAGGAGCAACAGGGCCGTCGCGATGATCGCGCCTGCTGCGCTCCATTTCGCGCCCATGACGAGGGCCTTGATCGGGTCGCGTCCTTCGACGATCTGAATCGCAATCCACGCCACGATAACGAACAGGAAAGCAGGCGGTCCTTTCAGCATGGCCGCCGCTCCGAGAGAAAGCCCGGAGAGGACCGCAAACCCCAATCGTTTGGAAAAGCCCTGCGCGAGGCACGCCGCGCGCAGGGCAAACATAGACAGCATTGTGGCGAGGGTGAGGGGGACGTCCAATTCGGCCCAGCGTGAGCGGTCCATGAAATACGGCGAAGCCAGCAATATCAACGCCGCCCAGCGGGCGGTCTTTTCCCCTGTTTCCCTTCGAATGCACAGATAGAGGCAGAGAACCGCCAAGACCGAGCAAATCGCCGTGGGGATGCGGGCGGTCCATTCGTTGATGATGCCCGTAGCTTTGTAGACGCCCGCAATAGCCCAGTAGAGCAATGGCGGTTTCACGAGATAGTCGAGACCGTTGATCGTGGGGACGATGTAGTCGCCCGAACGCAGCATCTCCACAGGCGGGGTGACGCGCTGCCCCTCGTTGTCCGAGGTGACGTCCATGCGGCCTAGCTCAAAAAACACCGCCAGAACGGCCGTCACGGTCAGCGCTATCAGAAAACGTCCCGTCCGATTTTCAGTTGTTCGAGAGGGGTTGGTCGTATCGCACACAGCTTCGTTCACCGCAGGAGCCTCGGTATCTGGAGTAGTCGAGAAAACGCACATCCCGCTTGGACGCCGTTTTGCCAACGGAATGAGTAGTTGAAGAGCCTATTTGCCGCCGTATTTTTTAAGCAGATTGCCTGTGTCGTTCTGCTTCACGTTGAGCAACGCGCGATCGCCGATGTACTGCCGTTGGGCCTTCATCACTTCGCGCTCGTATTTCTTCTCGGCGCGGTTCGGATCGACGGGCGAATGATCGACTGCTTTCTGGGCCGCATAGAACGAGGCCGCGCCCGCCGCCAGACCCTCCGCACCGGCAGCGCCGGCAAGCCCGGGAATCGCGCTCGCCGTCACGTCCGCCATGAAGTTCAGGCCAGGATCATCTTCGATGGTCCTGTTGGCTTTCCCCAACGTCCGGTAGCTGAGTGACGACGCCCCAGCCAGTCCCATCGTCGTGCAGGAAACGAATTCTATCGTCCCGCGGCGCATTCCGCGAAAGACCTCAACGGAACCCAGCACCGGGAACTTTTCATTTCCCTCCACGAACCCGCGCAGCGACTGATAGCCAAACGCGCCGACTCCGCGCAGCAACGCTTTGTAGGGACGCAATGCGGGCTCCTCAATCTTCTCCCAGTCTCCTTTTTGGGAAGGGACGGCCTTTTCCCGTGACAGCACCACATTGCGCGCGGCCAACACGCGGTCGGCTTCCGTCGATGCTTCGGAACGTTCCAACGGCATGACCTGGCTCTGCACCGCAGGCGAAACAGACGTTTCCGCCGCGAAAGCGCCCAGCGCACACCACGCGGTCGCCATGGCAACAAATAGGAACCGTTGAGTCTTCATGGATTCGTCACTCCTTTCCGCCATTCCCTTTGTTCGAGGAAGACGTGACGCAGTCGATGCCTCCACTCGCGGCATCGTATTATTCTTTCACATCCAGTTGTCAAAAATCTACCGCACGAAATTTCCGGCGGATGCGCGGTTTTCCCTGCGATATCTCGTTGTGATATTTCTGGGTGATTTGCTACACTATCCCTTCAAGACGGCACATGGGGGTCATGGGGGCTGGCGCACAGGCTGGACTTCTCGATCCCGAGACGTCGGACGGCGCCCTCGCGCCAGTGGCCAGAGCGGTGAGAGGGGGGCGGCTTCTGTTTTCGAAAGCATGGGCGAGGGAGATGGTTGCGTGATGATAGATGGACAGTTCATCGAGCGTATTGCAGAAGCGGTTTCCGCCACTTCCGATCAGGTGCGGAGTGGATTGCAGTTGCTGACGAACGGCTGCACGATTCCGTTCGTCGCCCGCTATCGGAAAGACGTGACCGGCGGGTTGACGGAGGCGCGTTTGGAGGCCATTGCAGAGGGCAATGCGCATTTTACGGGCCTGGCGGATCGCCGGAATGCGTTGCTGCGCGCGTTGCAGGAACAAGGCGTTCTCACCGAGGCGTTGCAGGCGCGCGTTATGGAATGCCGCGATCGCGTCGCGCTGGATGACCTCTCGTTGCCCTATCGCAAGAAGCGTCGCACCAAGGCTACGGTTGCGCGTGAAAAAGGCTTGGCCCCCGTGGCCGAGTTCATCTGGGCGCAAATGCCCGCCGAGCAGTCCCTTGACGAGTTTGCGGCATCCTTCGTCAAAGCGGAAAAGGCTATCGCTTCGTTGGAGGAAGTGCTGGAGGGGGCGCGTCAACTTCTGTCGGAGCAATTCGCGAGCGATCCCGAACTGCGCGCGTTGTTGCGCGATATCATGGTGCAACACGGTAAAATCACCGCCCACCCCGCAAAAAACGCGGAAGAGAAGAAGACCAAGTTCGAAGCGTACTACTCGTTTTCAGAGCCGGTGTCGAAGATTCCCTCTCATCGATTCCTGGCTGTGTCGCGCGGCGTGCACGAGGGCGCATTGCGGATGAGGCTTGCGCTGGACGACGAAGCCGCGCTTGCGGAGGTGGCGTCCCGGTATGTCAAGGATTCCGATTCTCCATTTGCCCCCCACCTTCTTGCCTCGCTCCGGAGCGCTTACGAGCAGCATCTGCGCCCGGCTCTGGAGGAAGATATTTTCGTGATGATAGGGGAACGCGCCAACATCGAAGCCGTTCGTGTTTTTAGAGCCAATACGTTTAGCCTGTTGATGTCGCCGGCGGCGGGATCGTTGGTGACGATGGGCGTTGCGCCTGGCGCCAACGGAAACGATAGCAAGGTAGCTGTCGTGGACGGATCGGGGCGCGTTCTGGAGACGGCGGCGTTCAGCATCGATAGCGGCGATGCGGCGCCTCTTTTGGAAATGTTCGCGCGGCACGCCGTCGAGGCTGTAGCGGTCGGCAACGGGGCGCGCGGTCGAGAAACGCTTCGTTTTTTCAGAACCCTCGTCGCCAATGCTGAAGCGTCTGCTCGCCCGTTTATCGTTCTCGTCAGTGAGGCCGGAGCCGCAGCCTATGCGACGTCTCGGATTGCGCGCGAGGAATTGCCCGAGCTGGACACCGGCGTTCGCTTGGCGGTATCGATAGCGCGTCGGCTGCAGGACCCGTTGCGAGAGCTCGTGAAAGCGGAGCCGCGGCATATCGGCGTGGGACAGTATCAGCACGACGTGAATCAGAAGCTATTGCGTGACGGCCTGCATCGGACGGTGGTGTCCGCCGTGAACCGCGTTGGCGTGAATCTGAATGAGGCGGCCGCATCGTTGCTGCGGTTCGTCAGCGGCATTCAAGCCGCCACGGCTCAGAATATCTGCGACCATCGCGACAAGAACGGCCCCTTCACGTCCCGGCAGCAGTTGCTTGATGTCGATGGCGTGGGACCTCGCGTGTTCGAGCAGTGTGCGGGATTTCTAAGGATTCCCAACGCTTCCAATCCGTTGGACGCCACCGCCGTGCATCCCGAAGCCTACGGAGTCGTGGAGCGCATGGCGGAGGCGGCGGGCGTGGCAGTGGCCGATCTTCTCGGCAATTCCAGCCTTGTGGAAAAGCTCGATTGGACGTTATGCCAGGACGCGATCCTCGGGCCGATGACTTTGGCGGACATTCGCCGCGAATTGCTTTATCCAGGCCGCGATCCCCGCGGCATGTTCAAGGCGCCGGCTTTTCACGAAGGCGTATCCAGCATTCACGATTTGGAAGAGGGCGCGGAGTTGGAAGGGATCGTCACCAATGTGACGGATTTCGGGGCCTTTGTGGACATCGGCGTGCAGCAAGACGGTTTGGTGCATCTTTCGGAATTATCGAATCGGTACGTCCAAAACCCGCGCGAAGTCGTCAATGTGGGCGAAGTCGTGCGCGTCAGGGTCATTAAGGTGGACAGGGAGTTGCCGCGGATATCGCTTTCCATCAAGGCGCTTCAGCCCGCCGTGACGAAGGCGCGTCCCGCTCTTCGCGATGGCAAAGGCGAGGCAAGCGAAGAGGAACGTTCCTCGCATTCCCAAGAGCAAGGAAGGCGCTTTTCCCGATCCGATCGTCCTGCCAGGCCTGAGCAGGGCGAGCATGCGCCGCATGCGGACCGTCCTGATCGCAGGGAGCCGCGCGGCGAACGCCGAGATGATCGCCATGCGCCCGCGACACGTGCAAGCCGCGAAGCCCGCACCGTCAGGCCCGACCGCGATCCCCGGAGAGAACGGTCGCGCCGTCCCGCCCCTTCGGCTCCAGTCGAGTCGGGCGACGCGGGCGCGCTCTCGAACACGCTTTTGGCTGATCAACTGGCTGCATGGCGCGAAAAATTGCGCCGGTGACAACGCCCGGGATTTTGCGCTAGGTCTGAAACCGATCTCGCAAATACGCGTTGAGCGATGAGAGCCTATGGGCGTAGGTGTGGCGCGCTGCAATGCGCGCTTGGGCGCGGGTCGTTATGTGAACCCTCTTTTCGGGGTTTTGGAGGAAATAGGCCGCCTTGTCATGGGCCTCCTCGAACGAGGCGTAGATGGCGACTTCCTGGGGTTCAAAGAGTTCTTCCAGATCGGGCTGGGCATCGGTCAGCAAGAACCCCCCCGCCGCGGGACAATCGAATACGCGCTGGTTCAACGCCGAAGGCATCTGCAGCGCCGTCAGATTAACATTGACCGCCGTCTCGCGATAAAACGAAGCCAGATCGTCGAAATACCCGATGGGACCGCCGACCGTGGCATTAATGCCGTTCCAGCCCGCGTCTCCATGCACGCAGACATGCAGTGGCGCAAGGGCGGCGATGAGCGCAGTTCGTTGACGGCGCGTATGTTCGTAGTTGATGGCGTTTTCGATATGACGCCGGGCGGCATTGGCGCTCGCTCCGATCCCTACGGTTTCTAGCAGCGTTTCGATGCCATGTGCGAACGTCTCTTTTGAAACGCCGCGATCGAGAATCTCCCCTATCTTTCGAACGATTTCCGGATAGGGAGCGAGCTTGGCCCATACCTCCTCGGCCTGCAGCGCCATGGATCGTCCAACAAATGCAACATCGCGCACCGTTTTATGACGCGGCGTCCCGTTGAATAGGGCTGGGTCGGTCGCGAGGGGCCAATGGAGCGTGTGTGCAAACCCGATCTGATGCAGATACGGGAGGTAGGCACGCTCCCACGTGGCGGCTACGGCGTAGGGGTTGGCGTGGACAACCCGGTCGAACAGGATCATCCGCGGCGCGTCGGTGAAGTGCGTGACGTACGGAATGCGCGCGTCCTCGAGAAACCGCGCCAGAAGCCCCGCATCATCCATCCCGCTGTAGTTGCATGCCAGCACGAAATCCGGACGGAACGAGCACAACGTCGCAAAAAACTGCCGCACCTGATCGCGCGTTAGACCGCCAACCATCGCCGACGCAACCGCCGCCGACTCCCAGCCCAACTGGCCTGCGGCGCGCCGCCAGCTCGCGTCGAAGAAATAACCGGTCTCCAGCACCAGCATCCGCGGCACGCCGGCAAAGCGTCGATACTCTAACATGCGCCGCAGTCCTGGCGTCAGTTCAAGGCGTGGGGTTTCCATGCAGCAATCGTAGCGGCGTCAATACGCTCACGCAAGCGGAAGAAATGGGATGGGATTGTCGCGCTCTTCGCATGGGAAAGCCCGCCCTTCCCAAACGGGAAGCGTTGTGAAGATGGAGGCTATCCCGTGATGTTGATGCGGGGGGCTGCGTGTTGGCTGGACGGGGCCGGGGTGGAAAAGGTTTCGCGGGCGATCGCTTCGAACGCTTCCTGCCAAGTGTCGCGCATGGTCGACATGAGGCGGATGCACTCGGCGATCGGGGCGGTTTCTTTCCGGATATTCGCCTGAATCAAGAGGTATTGGAAGTACTCGTAGATGCGGTCCAAGTTCTTGGGGATGTCTCCCATCGACATATTAAGGGCGCCGCGCAGTTCGCCGATGATTTCTTGCGCGCGGATGAGGTTGTTGTGGACTCCTTCGAAGCGGTTTTTTTGCATCTGGCGCTGCGCCTGTTCGGCGCGCTGGATGGCGCCGTTGAAAAGCATCACGATCAGCTTGCCTTGCGATGCGGTTTCAACGTCCACCTGCCGGTACGCGGATGCGTAATGCGTTGAAGGAGTATGCATGCGGTTTTCTCCTCGTTGTGATGCTTACAGCGAACTCAAACTGTTGCTGAGGCGTGCGAGCGCGGTGTTTTGGGCCTGGAACTGCGCCGACATTGTTTCCAGCCGCGTGAACTGTTTGCGCAAACGGGTTTCGTACTGCGTAAGCCGTTCTTGCAACTGACCGATGCGGTCGTTGTACATCTTTATTCTCTGGTCGAATTCGCCGTTGGCGCTGACGCGCATGCGCAAGTATCCGTTCGTATTGGCGATGCCGTCGATATACGTGTTGAGCCGGTCGGCAATCCCGTCCCCCCCGGAGTTCGTGAACAAGGAAGCGACCGCATTCGGGTTGGCGCTCAGGGCCTTGCGCAGGGCGCTTTCATCGAGTTGATACTGGGCCTCGGCCTTGGAATCGAACGAGTTGCCCGTGGAAACGCCTATCGTGGTGAGATTCGAGTATGAGCCCGATGCGCCGGAAACCGTGCCCAAAAGGATGTTCTTGAGGTAATCCGCGACGATGCTGATGGAGCCGTCCCCTGCCAAGGTTCCGTTCTTGGCCGTCAAGGATCCGATTTGGCTTAACGTGCGGTTGACTTCGTCAAGAAAGCTTTTCACCGAGGCAACCGCCGCATCCATGTCCTGGGAAACCGTGACGGAAGCGGAGCCGACGCTCAAGAAATTCAACGTCACTCCAGGGATCGCGTCCGAAACCGTGTTCCCGTTGCGCGTTTGGAGAGGGCCTCCGTTGACGGAGAATTGGGAGTCCAGTCCGGCGGTCTGCGCAGCGCCGATCAGATTGGTGACGCCGAGGAAGTTGCTGGTTCCCGACGCCAGCGCAATAGTGCGACTGCCCAAGACCTTCGAGGCAAGCTGCACGGAATCGGAAGCGGTGTCGTAGGTTGCCGTGACTTGGGCGTCGGATTGATTGATGCGATTGAGCACATCGGTCAGGGCGTCTTGAGTCGCGTCCACGACAAACGCAATGCCGTTGATGGAAAACGTGCCCGATGAGATGGGACCGCCGCCAAAATTGATCGCGTTGAGGGGCGACCCGATATTGACGGCCCCCAGGTTGACCGTGCTGCGGGTCATGGTTGATCCCGAACCGTTCGTGCTTTGGGTGGCTCCGATTACGTTGATAGCGGCGAGAAAATTGCTCGTGTCGCCCGCCGCGCCGAAATTGATGATTGCCGTATTGCCTGCGGCGGCATTGGCCAAGGTCACTTTGTCTTCCGCCGGGTCGTACGAGGCCGCAACGCCCGCCGCGCTCGCATTGATGGCCGTCAAAACATCGTTTAGGCTCTGGATAGCCGGGTCCACGGAAAACGCGACGCCGTTGATCGTGAACACGCCTCCGTTCACCGCGGTTGCCATGCCGTTGGAGGCCAGCGGAACTGCCGGGTCGACGCCCCCCCCCATCCTCGCGCTGCTCCGGGCGATCGTGGCCGTGGCAAGTTGGCTGACGGTGACGGCGTACGTCCCGGACACCACGTCTGATCCGGTGATGGAGACGTTCGCCACCGAACTCGCGCTGGTGGCGCCTGTGAATTTCGTGAACGGAGAGGCGAGTCTGAAATCCTGGGCGCGACTGCGCAGGGTTTGCAACTGGGTCAGCAGGTTGGAGAGCGCGCTTTTTCGCGAGGTGAGGGTCGTCACCGTGCCCTGCATCTTGGTGATAGGTTGACGTTCCAACTGCACCAATTGCGAGATGAGGGAATTCGTGTCCAGGCCCGTAATCAGACCGCTCGCCGTGATGGTTCCCGACATACGCGCCATCTCCGCTTCTTGGCTTCCTGC
>JAKJDA010000480.1:0-256 GCA_022706165.1 Candidatus Hydrogenedentota bacterium
AAATGAGGTAGCAACCGCCCCTCATCCTGACGACGCCGCCTTCGCCGCCGGCCAGGCTGTCCAGCGCGCGCGCCAACGTCGCGAACGGCGCCTCGCACGTGCCCGGCGCGGCGTCGTCGCCGTCAGGGGAGACGAAGACCTGCGCCCCGTCACCGGTGCCGCAGACCGCGAGCCAAGCCGCCGCCACGCGCATAAGAAAACGCGGCATCGGATCACCTCCCCGCGCACGCGTCGGCGGCCAAGCGGAAGGGGAACA
>JAKJDA010000480.1:364-2465 GCA_022706165.1 Candidatus Hydrogenedentota bacterium
GCCGTCTCGGCGGTGGCCGATCGCCCGTATTCGCCTTCCGGCGAGCCCATGCGCCATTCGACGCCCGCGCCAGGAATGGCGCAGGTCGTCTGCGCATCAGAAACCGGGATTCCCATGCCGTGCGCCATGAGGTAGGTCGAGCCCATCTGAACGGTCGACTGCTGGTCAAGCACCCAGCCCCCAAGCGTTTTGAAGCCTTCCGCCTCGAGCCAGACACCTTTTTCCGCAAGGCAGGCGAAAGGTGCCAAGATGCCGATCAAAAGGCCTCGCAGAAGTTTTGTGGATGTTCTCATGCCGAAGATAGCTTTTCTTAAATCCATCGGTGGCGGGCCTTAGCGTGACTTCAGCCGGACGATCTCACGGGCAAGCCTCAGACGATGCCGGGTGATCGGCGACGGATCGAACGTGAACGTCGTCATCGAAGCCGTCACGTCCGTCGGCACGGACAGAAGCGCGTTTGACGGGTCGAGGCGACGCAGCATCGCGAAGTACTCGTAGTCCTCCAGCCCGTCGCGCAGCATCTCGAGGCGATAGGTTTCGACCGGCGGGTCGAGAATCGGCTCCTTGCGCGCCGGATCCATCGCGGCGCGCGGCGGATAGATGAGACGTCCGTCGCCGTTCCCCCAGGCGTACTGCTGGCTGTCACACCAGCACTGCGTGTCCTCGTCCCAGCAGTTCTGGCGGCTTCCGGACCGGTAGGTGACACCCGACGACCAGTTGATCGAATCCCAGATGAGAATGCCCGAAACGCCTTCCTTCCACGTCTGCCACAGCCATACGCGCATCTCAGTGCCCGGCTTGTCGATGAATTCCGTGGCATACGGCGCGTGCGGCGAGCAGCAGACGTACCACCAGAAGGTATCGCCGCGCTGACGGGCTGCGGCCTGTTCACCTTTATGGAAATCCGGTGTGACCGGACACCACAGGTTCACGCTGTCCATCAGCTTCGGAGCCGCCTGCGCCGTCAGCATGCGCCGCAGCCGCGGCGCATGGCTCTTCAGACGCGCGAAGCCGTTCGTGACGAAGTCGTAGTCCTTGGGCGCCGGTTCGTCGAACCAGTAGACGTAGGTATGGTCAAGCCACCCTTTTTCCGCAACGTGCGCCTCCAGTGCGGAAAGATACTTGCCGATCAGAATCCCGTATTCCGGCGTGCCTTCCTTGAAGCCTGCGATTTCGGGTTCGCGCCGCTGCTCGTACGTGCCGCCGCCCAGTCCGGAGACCGGCGCTTCGAAGGTGTTCATATGATAGTCTTCGAACGCCCGCGCGATGACGGCATCCCATTCCTTCCAGTTGAACACGGGCTCGGCCGTCGCAGGATTCTCGAGGCCCCTCCACGTCACCTTCAGCGGCGTCGTCGGATCGGGATTGTACACGGAGAGATGGTGATCCGCCATGATGCGGAAATAGACGTCCTGTGCCCGGCGCCGGTCGGCGAGCGTCTTCAGGTGGCAGTCGCGGACGACATTGTTCATCCGGCAGCCGAACGCCGTCTCACACGTCATCACGTCAGGCAGTTCGAACGCGAACACCTCAACCTCGAACGCGATGCGCTGCGGCACATGGCCGGCCGCAGCCAGTTCAAGCGCACCGCGATAGACGCCAGCCGTTGTGCCCTTGGGCGGCTTCACGCGCACCCAGAACGCCTGGCTTTCGCCACCCTCGACGCGGCAGCCCGATGCCGTCTGGCGTTCGAGAGGGTCAGGCCAGCGCCCGGGCGCGCACGTGGCGTCCGAGGGAATGGCGACGTTCACGTACGAGACGAGCAGCACCTCGACCGCTTCCGCCGGAATGCTCCCCCCCGCGCCCGCGGGCACCTCCGCCAGACGCACGCGCACGCCGTCCAGCGCCCCGGTCGGCGTCACGACCAGTTGTGCACATTCCGTTTCGTTCGCGGCAGTCTGGATGCGAACGGCGTCCGCAGATTCCGTCGGCAGTGGATTTTCGGGAAACACCTTCCAGCCGGCGGCGGCGGACCAAAGGCGCAGCGACCCGTCCGAAGACGGCAGCCGTGCCCCATTCGCATACGGCTTTTTCGGAGCGTTCGGACGCGGCCTAACCGTTCCGTCGCCCCGGCAAAGATCGGTCCGGCCCACGCGATAGC
>JAKJDA010000481.1 GCA_022706165.1 Candidatus Hydrogenedentota bacterium
CCTTCCGCGTTGCGCTCGAACAGCACCAGCCACGATTCCGGCGCGGCCGCCCGGAGCGCCTCGTGCAAGGCGCGATCTTCCGCAAGCGCCAGAAGTACGTTCATGATCACTGGCCTCCTCCTCGAGAAGCGAGCGTCCGCGCAAGCGGCAACGTGACCGTGAAACACGTCCCCTCTTTGCGCGAACTGGCGACGTCAATCTCGCCGCCATGTTCCGTGACTATGCCGTGCACGATGGAAAGCCCCAGCCCCGTGCCGCTCTCCTTGGTGCTGAAAAAAGGCGTGAAAATGCGTTCAAGGCTCTCCTGCGGAATGCCGCACCCCGTATCGACGATCCGGATACGGATGCAATCCACCTCCAACGTCGGCATCAACGTGCTGCGACGCAACAACATCGTGCCGAACTCGGCGCTGACGAGCAAATGCCCCCCCTCCACCTCCGTCATGGCGTCGATCGCGTTCAACACCAGGTTCAAAAACACCTGATGTATCTGCTGCTCGTCCCCGTAAATCTCCAGCGGATCGTCTGGAAAACGTGTTTCAATCGTGATGCATGCCTTCTGCGCCTGGTTCTCCACCAGCGTCAACACCTCCGAAATGACCTTCTTGACGTCATGCGGCGCGAACCGTATCGGCTTCGGGCGCGCAAAATCCAGCAGGCGCGAAACAATCGAATCGATCCGCTCCACCTCGTGCGGCACTATGTCCGTGAACGTGGCCCGAAAATCCGGATCGTCATACCGGTTCAACAACAATTGCGTGAACGTCTTGATCGAAACAAGCGGATTCTTGATCTCGTGAGCCATTCCCGCCGCCAACGTTCCAATGGAAGACAAACGATGCACGCGCTGCACGTTCTGCTCGAGGCGCTTGACCTGGGTCAAGTCGTATATCGTGATCATCGCCCCCGCCGGCGCGCCGCCGGCGGAAGTCAACACCGACGAAGAAAGCATGACGGGCACATCGGCGCCGTCAGCGCCCGGAATGAGCGTCTCCAAATCGCGCACGGCGCTTTGCCGCGTCAAGGTCGCCTCGAGAATGCTGCCGACCTGGGCCGGCAATCCGCTCACGTGAGTCCCCACGGCAATCGCCCCCAGTAGTTCGGTGGCATAGTGATTGGCCGTCGTGACGCGACCATCCAGGTCCACCGCAATCACCCCGCCCCGCATATGGCTGAGAATGCGGGCGCGGTGTTGGTTGGCCTCCTCCAACTGCCGGTACAGACGGGCATTTTCGATGGCCGTGGCCAACGGCCCCGACAACGCCGTGAAAACCATCAAATCATCGGAACGAAACGGATCGCGCGACGTCTTCTCGCCCAAAAGCATGATGCCCGCGAGGTCTCGGGCGCTTTTGAGCGGCAAGCATAACGCCGCCCCCAAAGACTTCATCGGCTCGATGAGCCGGGCAAGGTCCAGATGGGGCGCCCGGCGCTGCAATTGTTCGAGGACGACCGGGGCCGGACGCTCTCGCAAAACCCCCAGAAACTCGGCGTACCCCTCGACGCGCGCGCCGCGTTCGTCGGGATTGTCCGTGTATTCAACGACGAGGACATCGGGATTGGCCTCGTCGACAAGCAAAACGCGAATGGAGGCGACGCCGATGGTGTTGCGGATATCCAGGCAAATCGTCCCGAGCCGCTCCTCGAAATTGGCGGCCTGGCTGGCGTGCTGGCCCGTCCGCGCCAACAACCGATGAATGTCATACCGCCGCTTGAGCAACGTGCGCTCGAGAACAAGCTGCACGCGCTCCTTGAGCGGCTGCAGCCCCAACGCAATGACCAGCGCCGCCAGCACCGTCGGCAGCAGATCCTCCGTGTAGCCCCCCCCGCTAAACAGCAGGTGCACCACGGCGACCGTGCCCAAAAACACGACGATGACAAAGCCCATGATGATCGCGTACACGCCCGTGCGCGAGATAATCACGGAAATGGACATCAGATGGTACCGGATCATGGCATACGCGAAAAACGCCGCCATGACAACCATAAACACCGGGCCAAACGGCTGCGTCGAGCCGATCCCCAATATCGGCGCGAACACATTGCTTGAAATGGCCAGACCCGTCGAAACGAACGTGCCCAAAATCACGTACTGGACCTGGCTGCGCTCGATGCCGACCGCCGTCCTCAACTTGCGCAACATGTTGACGAACGAACAGATCGTCGACAGCACGATTCCCAGGGAAAAGATGTAAAAAACGGGGCCATACGCGACCAGCGGCGGAGCATCCTCCAAAACCGTGATGCGCTGGATATACCACTGCGGCGTGAACGCGCCCGCTATGGACAGCCCCCCAAACACGTACAGCAACGCCAGCAGCGCGCGCGACCCCTCAAAACGTTGCCGGGGGAATAGGGCGATAAACAGATAGAGGCCCGCGGGCAGGAACGAAACCACGACAAACGTGGCGCGCAGGAAAAAACGCGCCTGCGCCTCGTCAACGGCGTGAATGATCAAAAACA
>JAKJDA010000482.1 GCA_022706165.1 Candidatus Hydrogenedentota bacterium
AACGGCAGGTGTCTGGCAAACAAGGTGCTCTCCTGACCGGCATTGGCAAGGGCCCAATCGACGGCATTGAGGAGTTCGCGGACGTTGCCGGGCCAGGAATAGGACTCGAGCGCCTCGAAGAAATCCGGCGAAAAACGTCGGGTGTCCGCCTGATGGCTCTCGCACAGTCGGTCGAGATAGCTCAAGACAATGTATTTGATGTCGTCGGAGCGTTTGCGGAGCGGCGGCAATTCGATAGAGATGGTCTGAAGGCGGAATAGGAGATCGCTTCGGAAACGGCCCGCTTTTACTTCTTCGTTCAGGTCTCGATTGGTTGCGGAAACCAGCCTGAAAGCGCTTCGTATCTCTCGATTGCCGCCGACGGGACGGAAGCAACGCTCCTGGAGCACCCGCAAGAACGCCCGCTGCACGGCAAGCGGCAGCTCGCCGATTTCGTCGAGAAACAGAGTCCCCTTGTCCGCCTGTTCCACCAGCCCCGACTGGGTTTTGTCGGCGCCTGTAAAGGCCCCTTTGACGTGGCCAAACAGGACGCTTTCCACCAGATTGGCGGGCAGCGCCGCACAATCCACGACAACGAAGTTTTCCCCTGCGCGCGGACTGTTTTCGTGGATGGCGCGTGCGAAAAGCTCCTTTCCTGTTCCGGTTTCGCCGGTGATGAGGACGTTGACGTGGCTGCCTGCGGCCTGGGCCAACAGATCAAAACATCCTCGCATGGAGGGGCTTTTGCCGGCGATGTTTCCGAGATTCAGCGCCATGGCAGGGCGGTTCGCCGTTTTTTCTTCCCGGTACTTGAGAACGCGCGTCAACTGCAACGTCAACTCATTGCTAGATATGGGCTTGTGAATGTAGTCCCAGGCGCCGTTTTTGATGGCAAGTTCCGCGCCCGACGGGTCGCCGTCGCCGGTCACGATGATGACTTCTGGGGGGGATGCGACTTCGCGGATGACCGGCAACGCTGCCAAACCGTTGCCATCGGGAAGGCAGACATCCAGTATCGTCACGTCGAATTGCCCGGCGCGGAGTTCGTCAAGGCCTTTTTGGAGGGAGCTCGCCGCTGTGGCCTCGTGCCCCATTCCTCGGATGCGGCGGATCAGCATATCGCACAGGATCGCGTCGTCATCGATTACCAGAATGCTTGCCATGCATCACCTCGCTGCCAACAGGCCTTGCGTGGCGACTTTTCGGGCGCAATGCATGATGCCGCTTCCCCCCAATGCTCTACTGCAGGCCATGGGAGATCGAAGTGCAATCTCGGGCGTTAAGCCCGATCCGGCTCGATTGCTCGTCTCGCCTAACTGGCCAGCTTGGATGTCTTGCCACGCTGGAAACGGATTAAGTATACACGATCATGCTGGATTTTTCACGGGAAAGTACCTAGTCAATGCAAATTATGCGCAACAATACCAGATGCGCCGATCTTTTTTCATAAACCGCGCATGAGGGAAGCGTGGGAGGTTGCAGCCTACCCCAGAAATATCGGTTGCAGGTTTTGGGTGGTCATTTTGCAAAGTATTGGGGAGGCGGCGGGGACTGGGATTGGGACATCGGATCCGCCGCCCTCGTTGTCTTGTCCTCGGAAGGGCGATGGATTTGCACAATGACGTAGCGTCCGTCCCGCAAGGAGGAATAGGGAGTTAGCTGAAGATGATGGTTGTGGTGGTGGTTGGATGAGTGGGGGGCATGATAGCGATGTTCCGTGCTGACGATTTTTCCGATGATTCCCGAGGGGTTCTCCGGGGTGTAGTCTACCGAAGCGCCGGGAAACTGACGGCAGAGCTTGAATAGTTCCCCCAGGAGTTGGGGGCTATCACAGACGATTCTGCCGGCGCGGTTGTGGCGTTGGTCGCACCAGGTGATTTCAAACAGCTCATCCGCGAAGTCATGCTGCACACCCTCGGCAATATAGGAGGCCGCGCGATCGGGATCGTCAAAATTGGCATGCATGGGAACTCTCCCTTTCCCCCTGCTCCTCCTGAGACCACCGAGTCCCGATTAAATAGTACCCCGTAAATCTATGCTACGTCAAGTGAAGCGGCGGGAGAGATTTGCGGGATATGCCGGACGGGGCAATGTTTTTTGCCTGGAGGGCGTTGTTTGCGGAATGGCTCTCTGCTTTTCGTGAAAGATTTTGAATTGTCTCGTTCGTCTGGTGTGCGTATGATGCTCTTGTCACGTGTGGTGGCGTATGACCGAAGGCAGAGCCGTCTGAGAGAGGGGGGACAATGAACGGTTTACGATTCATTTCGGCGTTGGCGTTGCTGCCGGCCGTCGGCGTGGGTGCGGTGTGGGCGGATGATGCGACGATGGTCGTATACATCGCTCCTGATGGGAACGACGCGTGGAGCGGTTTGGCGCCTAGTCCGTCGTCCACAGGCGCGGATGGTCCGCTGGCGACCATGGAAGGCGCGCGCGATTTTATCCGGCGTCTGAAGGCCGAGGGGCGGTTTGTGAAGCCAGTTCG
>JAKJDA010000483.1 GCA_022706165.1 Candidatus Hydrogenedentota bacterium
CCGCCGCTTCCATGCAAAAATCGGCTGGCGCGACAACGCACTAACCGTTATCTTTACATTATGACACTTGCTGCATTACCCGAGGCAATCACCGACCGTTTTGAGGTTCATGAGTGGCGTCATGCGACCGCAATCCTTCAAACTGATTTTCCGAACGAATGGGCCGACCTTTGTGACGTGCTGCCAACGTTCCGCCTCTGCAAAAGTTATGTCGTGAAGGGGGGCGGCAACAAGTCCGACATTTCCCGCTGGTTCGACACGCATTTGAATAAGGCAAAAGGATGGGTCGAAAAGGAGTTTGACACATCTGTGGTGGTTGACGGGAACAGGACGAATAGCCCAACCCACTCTGTCGATTGTTTCAAAAACCGTGTCGCACTAGAAATTGAATGGAACAATAAGGATCCGTTCTACGATAGAGACCTGAACAATTTCCGTCTTCTGTTTGATTTGAGGGTCGTTTCCGTTGGAATAATCATAACAAGAACAGATGAGCTCCAGAACATTTTCGACGACCTTGGGCGCGGTAAGTCCTACGGCCAGTCAACCACCCACATGCGTAAGCTTCTTCCAAAAATCGAAGGTGGTGGTGCGGGTGGTTGCCCCATCCTCGTTTTCGGAATAAAGGAGGCGCTTTATGACAAAAACTGTTAGTTTCCCGCAGCCTACACCCGCCGACGATCTTCTTTCAAAAGCAGGTTCACGCTATTCGACTATTTTGGCCGATCCGCCGTGGCAGTTCCAGAACAGAACCGGAAAAATGGCGCCCGAGCACAAACGGTTGCTGCGGTATCCGACCATGGAGCTTAAAGAAATCATGGATTTGCCGGTCGCGAAAATGGCGGCAGCTCGCTCTCATTTGTATCTCTGGGTGCCGAACGCGCTTCTTCAGGAGGGCCTTAAAGTAATGGAGGCATGGGGCTTCACGTACAAGACAAATATCGTTTGGTATAAAATAAGAAAAGACGGCGGTCCCGACGGGAGAGGAGTGGGGTTCTATTTTCGGAATGTCACGGAGCTTCTCTTGTTCGGGCTGCGCGGAAGTATGCGAACGCTTCAGCCAGGACGCACACAAGTCAATGTGGTTTCCACCCGGAAACGCGAGCATTCGCGCAAACCTGACGAAATTTATGAGCTGATTGAACAGTGTTCTCCCGGCCCATATTTGGAACTGTTCGCACGATTCAGGCGTGAGGGGTGGGATCAATGGGGTAACGAAGATGTCGAACAGAATTCCTTCCGCGGAACGGCGCTTCGCAATGGACATGCCGTTGACCAGCAACTGATGTTGCTCGAAAAGCGCGAACGTTACTCTGTCTGATTGATATGACCTTCGCAGGGCTGGGCGCGGCGCCCCTGTGCGCCGTTGCGTGCCCTGTTTTTCAAGGAGACAATGCGCCATGGACATCCCGAGGATCTTCACCGTCACGGAAAGCGCTCACCGCATCCACAACCCGATCACGCCGGAGAAGCTTGCCGTGCTCGGCGCGGCGCTGCGTTTGGAGCCGGGGACACGGGTGCTCGACCTCGGCAGCGGCTCGGGGGAGATGCTGTGCACTTGGGCGCGCGACCACGGCGTCGTCGGCACCGGCATCGACCTGAGCCCGCTGTTCACCGAGCAGGCGAAACGCCGCGCGGCGGAGCTCGGCGTCGCCGGGCAGGTCGAGTTCATCCATGGCGACGCGGCCGGCTATGTCTCCGGCGAGAAGGTCGGCGTGGCGGCCTGCGTCGGCGCCACGTGGATCGCCGGGGGCGTCGCAGGCACGATCGCGCTTCTGGCGCGGAGCCTGCGTCCCGGAGGGATCATCCTGGTCGGCGAGCCCTACTGGCGGCAGGCGCCGCCGACCGAAGAGGTCGCCCGGGCGTGCCTCGCCGGCTCGCGCGCCGACTTCCTCGCGCTTCCGGAGCTTCTCGCGTCTTTCGGCCGCCTCGGCTACGACGTCGTCGAAATGGTTCTGGCTGACCAGGACGGCTGGGACAGGTACGAGGCGGCCAAATGGCTCACCATGCGCCGCTGGCTTGAGGCCCATCCCGGCGACGAGTTCGCGAAAGAGGTCCGGGCCCAGCTGACCTCGGAGCCCGCGCGCTATGCCGCCTACACCCGCGAATATCTGGGCTGGGGCGTGTTCGCGCTGATGCCGCGGTGACGCGCCGGCGCCTCCGGCAGGGCCGTTCCGAAGGGGCTGAAACAAATCCGGGAGGGAGAAGCGATGAGCACGATGAGACAGGTGGTGATCCTGTGCTGCGCGGGGCTGTGCGCGGCGGCATCGGCGGGCGAGCCCGTCAAAAGCGCGGACGTCCAGGGGCCGCCGGCGGGAAAGCAATGGAAGCTGGTGTGGAGCGACGAGTTCGAGGGGACGGCCATCGACACGCAGCGCTGGCAGAACGCCTCCCCTGGCGCGACGTGGGACTACCCCGGATTCCAGACCCGGTACGCGGCCGAAAACTGCGCGCTGGACG
>JAKJDA010000484.1 GCA_022706165.1 Candidatus Hydrogenedentota bacterium
TCCGCCCCCTGCCCGATATATTGCGTGCTCAGCGGGGCGCCGTTGCCGTCGAACGCCACGAACCGCCGCGCCTGGAAGGCTTCGACCGTTTCGCGGTAATGCCTGTCCCATAGCCTCACGGTCAGGTTCTCGGTGCGCGGCGCGGCCGTCGTGTTGAAAACCACGAACGGGCGGTCGGCCGAAACCCCGTGCCCGTGCGCCATCGACAACGCGCCTTCAAATGCGCCCAGGCCCGCGCCCTGTCCCGCCGCGTCGAGCGTGAACAGCGCCTGGGATGGCGGCAGAACTTCCATTTCGCCCCGGATCGACGCCGTGTCGACGCGTGCGGCGATAGCCCGCAGCGTCCGCGCCGTAGCGGCCTCCATGAAGGCCATCGCGTTCTGGAACTCCCCGTGGCAATGCGTCCGTGCGTCGCGCACGCACGAGCCGGGGAGGATGTCGTGGAACTGCGCGAACAAAATGCGCTGCCAGTTTTCATCGAGCTGGTCCTTGAAATCGGCCTGGCGGCACGTGTCCGTGCCCGTGGCGGCGCCCAACGCCGCCGCCGTCTCCACGTCGAGCATCCTGCCTTCGCCGATTCTGTTGGCGCGCTTAATGAGCGCCTGCGTGGTGTAGCAGCCCGCGAATTCGAAGTTCAGCTCGCCGCGGATCGTCGGCAGCCCTCCGCCTGTCTTCTCCAGCTCCAGGAAAAACGCACGCGAGGTCGAAAATTCGATTCTCGGGAAGACAGGCCACTCTCCCATCTCCGCAAGCATCAGCATGTCCCTGCGCGTCGGGCCGCCGCCGTGGTCGCCAACGCCGTACACGAGCTGCGACGTCTTGAGCCCGTGCCATTTGTGCATGGCCTGCATTACGTTCAGGATCGTCGCCGGCTCGATTGCGCAGTTGTAGCCGCGGGCCTGGTCGTTGCGAACGAGCACGCGCGAGCCGTCCGTGCCCTCCCACCAGAACGCCTCCGGCACGGGCTGGTGCTCGTTGCCGGGGCGGTGGATGTATACATGGCGGACGCCCGCCCGGGCAAAGCAGTTCGGCTCGGTGGCGCAATGCCCGAATGTGTCGGGCTCCCAACATACGGAGACGTCCTCGGGCGCAAGCCCGAAATGTTTCTTCATGTAGGCGCGCGTCAGCAGCAGGTGGCGGACCATAGCCTCGCCCGATGCCATGTTCATGTCGTTCTCGACCCAATGCGAAGCCGCCACCTCCCAGCGCCCCTCGGCGATGCGCCCCGCGATTTCGCCCATCAGCTCCGGCGCGTATTTGCGCACGATTTCGTATACGCTGGCCTGCGATTGCGTGAACTTGAATTTCGGGAACTCTTCGAGCAGCGCCAGCACGGAGCGGAAGGTGTCGATGGTCGTCATCACCGTCTCCGGCCAGCTCCACATCCAGTTCATGTCGATGTGAGCATGCCCCACGCACAGCACCTTGAACTCCTTGGCGGTCTTGGCGAACGGCGCGAGCGCCCGCTCCACATTCTTGAGCGCCTCCTCTGTCGACGCCCCCGACGCCTGGCTCTTGACCGCGGCCTCGGCCTTGCGCAGCGCCGCCTCCCATCCCTGCCTAGGCGGCAGGACATCCATCATCCATTTTGCCATGGACAATTGACCGTCCATCCTCGCCCACAGCGCCATGTTGCGCTCCTTCGCCAATCTTAGCCAGTTCGCATGTGAATTCATGTGCATCCTTCTTCTTCCGATATTGTTGTATCGTCACTCCCGTTGAAAATTCGCTCCATTCTATCATGGGCTGCGCTGCTAGTAAAGCCGCCGCGCCGCCGCGGCAACGATTCAAACAAAACAACGGGCTAACGTCGTTTTAACTTGTATTTTTGCCGCGCGTTATAGTAAACTCCCCAGCTTCAAAAGAAAAACAGGACGGAAAAAGAGGCTCGCTGTGAGCCTGCAAAGCTAAGGACAAAAGGCCCGAACATGGCACGCACAATAAAATTGGACAAGGTAAGAAACATCGGCGTCATGGCGCACATCGACGCCGGAAAAACGACGACGAGCGAACGCATCCTCTTCTATTGCGGGGAATCGCACAAACTCGGCGAGGTGCATGACGGCGCCGCCACAATGGACTTCATGGTGCAGGAGCAGGAGCGCGGCATCACGATCGGCTCCGCCGCAACCACCGCTTTCTGGCGCGAGCACCAAATCACCCTCATCGACACCCCGGGGCACGTCGACTTCACGGCCGAGGTCGAGCGTTCGCTACGCGTGCTCGACGGCGCCGTCGCGCTCTTCTGCGCCGTCGGCGGCGTCCAGCCGCAGACCGAGCAGGTCTGGCGCCAGTCCGAGAAGTACGAGGTTCCCAAGATCGCCTTCATCAACAAGATGGACCGGACCGGCGCCGATTTCTTCGGCGTCGTCGAGGAAATCCAGAACATCCTCGGCGCCAACGCCGTGCCCTTGCAGATCCCGATCGGGAGTGAGTCGGGCTTCCGCGGCGTGGTGGACC
>JAKJDA010000485.1 GCA_022706165.1 Candidatus Hydrogenedentota bacterium
CCTGAACCATGACCGTGCAATAGCGGGGATCAGGCGTCCCGCCTCCCTCATAGAACGTGGAACTGACCACGTCGAAGAGGAGAACATTGGGGATGAGGTCTTCCGTGGCCGTATTGCTATGGACCGCGACGGCCACGCGAAATTGTCCCAGAGGCAACGGCAGCACAGGCACATGACAGCGAAACGTGCCGGTCTCTCCCAGTCCGCTCAACTCGGTTCGCGACACCCTTGTGTTGAAACTGGTGGCCGCGATGCCAAGATAATTGTAGATGACGCCCCGGTATCGTCCAAGACCCGCGCCGCGGTCAATTTCACATTGCCGGCGCCTTGACGCTCAGGATTGTTGACGAACGCATCCACCGCGCCCTCGTTGAGATACGACAGATAATCCTGAACGATTTCATCCACGGCGCCGTCGCGGACAATCTCGCCCCCGCGCAATAAAACGCCCCGCGTGCAGAGCGTTTGGATCGCGCCCATGTTATGGCTGACGAAGATAACCGTTCGCCCTTGGCTTGCCACGTCGCTCATCTTGCCCATGCATTTTTTTTGAAACGAAACATCACCCACCGCCAACACCTCATCCACGAGCAAAATTTCGGTTTCGAGGTGGGCCGCCACCGCAAAAGCAAGACGGGTGTACATGCCCGAAGAATAGTGCTTGACGGGCGTGTCGATGAACGTGTCGAGCTCGGAGAAGGCGACGATTTCATCGAATTTCGAGGCGATTTCGACCCGTTTCATGCCAATGATGGCGCCGTTGAGGAAAATGTTCTCGCGTCCCGTCAACTCGGGATGGAAGCCGGTGCCGACTTCCAGCAGCGATCCGACGCGCCCATATAGGGTCGCCGATCCTTCCGTGGGCTCCGTAATGCGGGAAAGCACCTTGAGAAGGGTGCTTTTGCCCGCGCCATTGCGCCCGATCAGCCCGACAACCTCTCCGTGGCGTATTTCGAAGCTTGCATGCCTGAGCGCCCAGATGGTTTCGTTGAGGTTCGCCGCCGCGGATGCGTGGCCGCGCAGCAAGCGGGCCATCTTGATGAAAGGAGCCTTCACGCCCGAGGCGATCGAATCGCGCAATGTTCGGTAGCGATCGACGCGCGCCCCGATGTGGTACATTTTGCCGAGGTTGTGCGCGGTGATGGCAATATCGCCCATGTTACGCCACATCCGCAAAGGTGCGTTCCATGCGCGCGAAATAAAAAACGCCGCCGACAAGCAGCAGAGAAGCCGACAGAACCGACAAGGCGATCATGGAAGACGAAGGGGCGAACCCTGGATCCAACGCGCGTCCCAGCAGGGCGTACCGAAAGCCTTCCACCACGCTGGCCATCGGATTCAACCCGCACAGCGTACGCCACGGCTCAGAAAACTTGGCGCTGCCCCAGATGATCGGCGTCACGAAAAACCACATCTGAGCAAGGAAAGGAACGGCGTACCGCACGTCGCGGAACTGCACATTCATGGCCGAAAGCCACAGCCCCGCGCCAAGAGACGTCATGAACGCGATGAGGAGCAGCAGCGGAAGGAAGAGGACATGCGGCATGGGGACGAAACTGAACCCCTTGACGGAATACCCGATCATCAAGGCTATTTGGACCAGAAACGCGAGGCAAAAATCGACAAAACTGGACAAAACGCTGGATATCGGAATGACGAGTCTCGGGAAATACACTTTCTTGAGTATGGCCGAGTTGCCGACAAGGCTGTTGGACGCCCGTTCGAGTCCATTCGAAAAAAAAGTCCACGGCAACATGGCCGCAAAAAAGAAAACGGGATAAGGCAAGCCATAGGATTGTCCCTTGGCCACTCGGCCAATAATGACGGAAAACACCACCATGGTCATGACCGGTTGAATAATCGCCCAGCCAGCCCCCAGCACGGTCTGCTTGTAGCGGATGGTGATGTCCCGAAGCATCAAAAAGAAAAGCAGCTCTCGGTAGGCCCATAGCTCGGCCCACCGAACGGAGACCCATCCCTTCGTCGGACGAATCTGGATGCACTGCGATGCAGCCATGGCGGCTGTATTTTGAGAAATATCGTCGGCGTTCACGCAATCCTCATACCGGGGCGTTGTATTTCCTGACGCCGCGAAGCGCGAAAAGCGCACTCCGCGCCACGCACGCCGGGATTATACCTTTCTTCCAAAGCGCCTGCAAAAACGATGCGAGCAAAGATACAGCGGCAAACATTTTCAAGCATTCTTTGATTCCGGGCAAGGAAAAACATGGATTGTCACATTGGCGGATTTCGGACAAAACGCCAACCCGCTCCTCCCAAACGCTGAGCCCCTCTCCGGCCTGCGCTTGGCTCGCAAGGAGTTGCGCCGCCTGCGTGTGGAAATCTCGTGGCACATGGGTTGCTCCGCAACATGCTGAAGCAAGGAATTTTGGTGTATAAGAGGGCGAGGGGAATGCCCTTTCATCCAGAGAGTCGTTCCCCAGGCGACGTC
>JAKJDA010000486.1:0-256 GCA_022706165.1 Candidatus Hydrogenedentota bacterium
TGCATCCTATCCATGTAGAATCGGTCGCTTGGGTGTCCGAGCGCAAAGACGTGCTCAGCGCTTTTTTTTGCCTGCTTGCTTTGTGGGCATACGCGGGGTACGCGATCCGTCCTGCTTGGGGGAGATACTGGGGCGTTGCAGGGCTGTTTGCGCTGGGATTATTGTCCAAACCCATGTTGGTGTCGCTCCCGATTCTCCTTCTGTTTCTCGATTATTGGCCGCTGCGGCGTTTCGATTCGGCATCTCGACGCACGGC
>JAKJDA010000486.1:300-2442 GCA_022706165.1 Candidatus Hydrogenedentota bacterium
GTTGCTCTCGTGCCTGGTGACGCTGTTTGTGCAGCGCCAAGGGGAGGCGATGCGCAGTCTGGATACGCATCCGCTTGCCATCCGCATTGAAAATGCGGCCGTTTCGTATGTCATGTACATCAAAACTCTGTTTTTTCCAAAAGGATTGGCTATATTTTATCCCTATACATTTTCGATTCCGTTATGGCAGTTTTTGCTGTCGCTGTTCGCGTTGATTGCGGCGACGGGGCTTGTGGCGATTCTTCGGCGGCGCGCCCCTTATTTGGCGACGGGATGGCTCTGGTATTTGACGGCGCTTGTGCCGGTGATCGGTCTCGTCCAGGTTGGGCATCAGTCTCATGCGGATCGGTATGCGTATATTCCGTCGATTGGCGTGACGATGGCGCTTGTATGGGCGGGAGCCGACGCGTTGTCGCGTATGCCCAAGGCGCGATCGCTGGCCGTCGTCGCGGTCGCGGTCGCGCTGATCGCGTGCGCGTACAGGACCCATGTCGAGACGCGCTACTGGAAGACCAGCGTGACGCTCTTTGGAAGAGCCGCGGAGGTCACTGAAAACAATTCGCTCGCGTATTATAATATGGGAACGGAACAGCTCGCCAACGGAGAGCTGGACAAGGCGATCCGGTCCTATCGTGAAGCCGTGCGGATTCGCCCCGATTATGTCAATGCGCATCTCAACATGGGCATCGCGCATATGCGGCAAGAGGAGAACGAGGCGGCGGCGGAATGTTTCCGGCGCATTATTGAACTGCGCCCCTCCCACGCCGATGCGCACATCAATCTTGCCACGGTGTTGTATCGGATGGATCGTTACGCGGAGGCCGCCGAAGCGTACCGCGAGGTGATTCGTTTGGAGCCGGAGAACGTTTCAGCCCGGTATTCATTGGGACTTTGTCTTGCCCGGCTGGGACGTCCCTCGGATGCGGCAGACGCATATCGGGAGGCGCTTCGCATCGATCCGGACCATTCCAATGCGCGAAGCGCCCTAAAAAAACTTTCGCAGGAAGAAGAATCCGGAGCAGCGCCCGGAAAGGCATTCGAGACCGAGTATGACGCGGAGCGCCTGTAGGGGAAAGGGAGATGACGCGTGTTTCAAGGCAAGAAAGTCGTGGTCGTGATGCCGGCGTACAATGCCGCCCAGACCATTCGCCGAACCTATGAGGAGGTGATGGAACAGGGGATTGTGGATGTGGTCATCGTCGTAGACGATGCCAGCAAGGATGATACGGCCGCCACCGCCAGGACCCTGTCCAACGCAATCGTAGAGGTTCATCGGCAGAACCGGGGCTATGGCGCCAATCAGAAGACGTGCTATCGGCTCGCGTTGGAACAGGGCGCCGATATCGTCATCATGGTCCATCCGGATTATCAGTATACGCCCAAGCTCATTCCTGCGATGGTTTCGATGATCGGGAATGGCTTGTATCACTGCGTCCTCGGATCGCGCATTCTGGGCGGACAAGCCCTCAAGGGAGGCATGCCGATCTGGAAATACGCTTTCAACCGCGCGCTCACATTCACGGAAAACGTGTTCCTCGGCGCCAAACTGTCGGAATACCACACGGGGTACCGCGCCTTTTCCTCAGAACTCCTCAAAAAGCTTTCCATTGAGCGAAATTCGGACGATTTCGTTTTTGACAATCAAATGCTCGCTCAAGTGATCTGGCATGGCTACACGGTGGCCGAAGTGACTTGTCCAACGAAATATTTTCCTGACGCCTCTTCCATCAATTTCCGCAGGAGCGTGGCCTATGGACTGGGCTGCCTTTGCACGATGGTCGCATTCCGCTTGAGCCGATGGGGCGTCGTGCGTTCCGCGCTTTTTCCGCCCCATGATCGGTGAATCCCTGTTTCGTTTGCTGGATAGCCGTCGATTTCTTTATCATCATCTTTTCCCGCGGCATACCGGAGGTTTTTTCACATGACAGACGCATGGAACCGGGTGGAACCCCGGATTCTCAAGGGGTTTCAGGATTTGTTGCCGGAGGAGGTTTTGGCGCGGCGTGAAGTGATAGCGCGCATCGAGGCGGTGTTTCAGCGTTACGGATTTTCGCCGATCGAAACGCCCGCGTTGGAATATCTCGACGTCCTGTTGGGGACTGGCGGTGAAGAAACGAACAAGGAACTATTCCGGCTCAAAAG
>JAKJDA010000487.1:0-272 GCA_022706165.1 Candidatus Hydrogenedentota bacterium
TCATGGCTTCGGGGACGAAATGGGGCGTGCGGGCCAGTGTTTTTACAGGCCGATTGAGGTCGCCGCGGATGACGCTTGGAAGGGCGTCTTTGGCAAACAGCACGCCGGTGATGTGATCGAGGTCGTCGCGAAACACCGGGATTCGTGAGTACTCGCATTTGCGGTATAGGTCGTATGCCTCGCCCACGGTGGCATCCTCGGAAATGGCCACGATATCTGGGCGCGGCGTCAGGATCTCGCGCAGTTGAACATCGTGGAATTCGAGAATGCGA
>JAKJDA010000487.1:341-2437 GCA_022706165.1 Candidatus Hydrogenedentota bacterium
CGCCCGTCTTCCTCGATGTCGCCTTCTCCTTTTGTATCGGCCACCAATGTCATGATTTCTTCATCGGTAATGTACGGCGCGGCGCGCAGTTCGCGGAAGCGCGTGATGCGAAACAGGAAGTCGGTCACTTGTATGAAGCCATTGCGAATCGGGGCCAGCAGTCGACCTATCGCCATTAACGGAATCACGGCTACACGCGCGTAGACTTCTTTGGCGCGGACGGCGAAGATCTTGGGAAGGATGTCGCCGAAAAAGACCATCACGGCGGTCACAATGGCCACGGCGGCCATGTAGGCATTGGCGGGCGACACGTGCAACACTTGGGCGAAGATGTTTTCGGTTCGTGTACCCAGCACGACGCCCAGGGCGGTGTTGACAACTAGATTTCCCACGAGAATCAGCGTCAGCAGTTCGCCGGGATCGTCGAGCATTTGCACAACGAGTTGATCGAGAACCTTGCCTTCCTCGCGCATTGTGCGCAGACGCTGCTTGGAGATAGACAGGAAGGCTGTTTCGCAGGAAGAGAAGAAGGCGCTGAGAACCATAAGCCCCAAAATAACAAGCACCAGCGAAGGCGTGACCAACTCGCGCAACGTAACGTCGGCTACTCCCGGCGCCTCGGCACCACCCTGCCCGACCTGCGGTTGAGCGGCCAGCATAAATACGACGGCGCACACTATCGTCAGCAGCAATACCACGCGAATGCGGCGTTTTTTTTGTGCTTGCTCTGCATCCATAGACGGATAATCGCTCTGCTCGCGAATGGTTCCTCCCTTGGTTGTCAACGATGTCCTCTCTTAGCGGCTGTTCGGGTCTTGCTTATGGTTGGGACAGGCCCCCAGGCGGCCTCAATCGGTATACCAAGATAATAGGCTTGTTTGGCGGCCATTTGGTTCTGCTCGTCCAACGTGTCGTGCGTGTATCCAAGCAGATGTAATAGGCCGTGGCAAAACAGCAATCGTACTTCGGCGCGCATTTGCTGCACGTCGCCGTTAAAACGTTCCTCGACGGTCTCCAACGAGATTACAATATCCCCCAGCAGGAGCACGGGGCCGTTCATGACTCCGGTTGTCTGGGGGAACGAAAGGACGTCCGTGGGTTCATTTTTGTGGCGATAGTCACGGTTGAGCGTGGCGATTGCCGGGTTGTCGCAGAGAAGCAAACTGATCTCGGCACTCCTGGCGAGTCCTTCTTCGCTGCAAACGCGTTGCGCGAGCCGCTTGAGCGCGTCGGTGCGGTAGAGGCCTTTGCGGCGCGATTCATTGCGGGTCATAAGATGGATGGCCATCAGGCGCGTTCTCCCGTAATCGATACAACGTTATCGGCTTTCTTCTCGGGTTTTTTATCCGGATATGCGATGCGCGAATGCAGGTTGCTCGTCATTCGCTTGGTGACTGCTTCTTTAATAATGTCCAATTCTTTAAGAGTCAAATTACTGTCGTCAAACTGCCTGTCGGCGGAACGGGAGGTGATGATTCTGTCGATAAACTCACGGATGCGTTCCTCGTTGGGATTCTTGATGGAACGGACGCCCGATTCCACGGCGTCGCAAATCATCAAGATGGCGGTCTCACGGCTGCGCGGGCGCGGTCCGGGGTACCGGAAATCCTGTTCATTGACGCCGCCGTGTTTGTTCTGTTCAAGGGCCTGCTGGTAGAAGAAGCTAATCAGGGTTGTTCCGTGATGCTCGAGGATTCCGTCCCTGATGGGAGCGGGCAGGTCGTATTCTTCGGCGGCTTCAACGCCGGCGGCCACGTGCGAGGCGATGGCGCGCGCACTCAAACGCGGGGGCAGGTCCGTGTGCACATTGTAGCCGTGCTGGTTTTCACTGAAGTACTCAGGACGACGCAGCTTTCCGACATCGTGGTAGTAGGCGCATACGCGTGCGAGCAGACCGTTGGCGCCAATGGAATCGGCCGCGGCCTCGGCCAGTTGCCCCAACATCAGCGAGTGGGAGTACGTGGCGGGTATGTCAATGGCGATCCGGCTGAGCAGCTCGTTGTTCAGGTCAGAATACTCGAGCAACTGGATGTCGGTCGTAATGCGGAACAGACGTTCCAGCGGCGACAAGACACCAGGAATGATGAACATGCAGG
>JAKJDA010000488.1 GCA_022706165.1 Candidatus Hydrogenedentota bacterium
CGGGAACTGTCGCGGTCACGGACACGAAACCCGGCGCGATGCGAACGGCTTTTTCGCTTGCGGACATGTATTTTTACAGGCGCAACCTGATGGTGAGGGGCGACATGGAGGCGGCGTTGACCTCGCATCCGCCGTTTTCGTCGGCATCCGGGACTTTCGGCGGCCGGCTGAGAGAGTCTGTGGCTTTGGCGCAACGCAACCTCTCGTTCAAAGACGGCGCCGTGCCGTTCGAAGGCGAGGCGGTCGTGACAGGACTGGCTTCGAATCCGGCATGGCGGATTACGGCACGGGTTCCCGAGTTCGGTTTGCTGGCCACGGGGCGGACCTCACGCGTGGAGGGCACTGCGGGCGCGGCGGCAATTGTGCGGTACGGCGCGTCCAGCGTGGCGGTGGAGGGCGACGTCTGGGTGAGGGATGCGTCCGCGCAGCTCGGGCCGGAGCGCAATCGGGTGGGGGAGGCCGGCGTGGGCCGGATCGCGGCGCGGTTCAACATTCCCGAGTTCAATCGCGCGGGAGGCTCGAACGCGATGGTGAATGTGACGCTTGGAGTAAGCAACGGATGGGCTGCGGCCGGCTCGCGGGCGTCGCTGGAGGATCTGCGGTGCGAGGTTCCTTTCGACTGGTCTTTGGCGGAGGGACTGAGATTCCTTCCGAACCCGAGCCTCGCGTGGCGGCGGCTGGAAGCTCAAGGAGTGAAGGTGGTGCCGGATGTTTTTCTGTTGTCTGCCCGCGAGCATGCGGTGGACGTCCGACTGGGCCTGCGGGTTCCGGATAGCAATGTCGGCGTCGCGGCGCGGGCGCTCGTGCCTCTGCTTGAGCCGGGGCTGACGGTGATTGAAATGGCTCTGCCCGAAGCCGAGATCAGCGCTGATGACGCGGTGGCTGCCATTGTGCGCGACAAGGCGAAAGGCTCGACGGTCTCGGGCCGCGTGGCAGCCGAGGCGACACTTCGCTTTCTGGGTTTTCAGCCGCACCTGTTGGGCCGGGTGAAGGTGGCGGACGGACGGGTGCGCAGCGACAAATTCGAGGTCGAAGGGGTGACGGTGGACGTGCCTTTTGAAAGCGGGGTGTTTTTCAGGACAATAGAACGCCCGTTTGTTTCGTTTAAAAGTTGTAAACTTGGCAACATCCGTTTGGATCGGGGACGGTTGGACTTTCAGGTCACGCAGCAGGGCGTGTTTGCCGACCGACTGGAAGTGGGGTGGTGCAAGGGAAGCCTGAACGCCTATTCGGTGCACCTGGCTTTCAAGAACCCGAAGGACGATTTCATCGTTTACGCCGACCGCATCGATCTGGGGGAGGCGCTGATGATGGTGATGCCTTTCAAGGGTAAAATGGAAGGCGTGCTTTACGGGCGTTTCCCGGTAGGTATTGACGGCGGACAGGTCAAGCTGACGACGGGGTTTCTATACTCGCTGCCGGGGCAGGGGGGAAAGCTCAGGCTTGACGACCACAGGCAGATGGTGTCTTTGTTGGACAAATCGGGTATCAGAGGAACGGTTCAGGTTCCGTTGTCCAAGGCGTTGAGCGACATGGATTTCAGCACCTTCAAGATGGAACTCGAGCCGAAGCCGGAGGGCGGCGGCGACGAGGGCGTCTTGCGGATTAAAATGGTGGGGCGCTCCAACGACAAAGATTGGCCCGCGCCGGTCGACTTGAATCTGAACCTGCACGGGCCGCTGGAAGAGCTGTTGAACATGGGAATTGGCGTGTCCCGCAAATGATTTTCGGAACGGGAGTTGTCCGTTCCGGATATAGGAGAACCGCGAATGAAGAGCTTACGCAGAGAACTGTTTGCGATGCTGCTGCTGACATCGGCGGCATCGGTGGTGGGCGGGTGTCTCGCGATCAAGACCGAGCACGAGATCAAACCGATCCACATCACGATGGACGTTAACCTGAAAGTTCAGAAAGAACTGGAAGACTTCTTGAATTTGGACTGATAGGCGCTGCAAGGAAAGGATGCGACGATGAAACAAATCAACTGGCTCATGAGTGTGGCGGTGGCAGCGATTGTGGCTGTGGCGTGCGTGGCGCAAGCCGGCGATATGGAGGACGCGAAAGGACGGCGCAAAGCCCGCAGGGCGCAGATTGTCGAACTGGTGCAGTCGGGCGACAGCGAAGAGGGATCCGACGGATATCTGATCGCCAAAGCCGGGCTGGATGCGGCGAAGGCGGCACTTGTCAACGCGGAGAATGCGGACCGTAAGATCGGCTACGAGGCCATCGCGAAGGCGAATGGCAAGACGGTTGAAGAGGTCGGCAAACAGGCCGCCGTCACGCTCAAGAGTAAACGCGCCTCAAAAAAATAGGCGCATGTCCATTGCTGTCGTTCGGGCCGAAACGAGGCTGATTCTTGTTTGGTTCTGCTGTTTTGTACGGGGCGCTAGTTGTCATAACATATATTATGCGACGTTATAAAGGTGCCGCAAA
>JAKJDA010000489.1 GCA_022706165.1 Candidatus Hydrogenedentota bacterium
CCGCGTCTTCAACTTCGATGGTGGTATCCTCGAGCTCATGCCGCGTCCCATCAGGGGCATAGGCAACGCCGGATTCAACCTGCACGGTCATGTCCTGTTCTTCCTGTGCGGTGACAGACAGGCCAGATGCAATGCCGTGGCAGGTTTTTTCGGCCAATTGCGAAGTAACTGGGGCGATGGCCTCCGCGATCGCGGTGTCCATCTCGGCCGCGTACCCCTGCGCCAGATCTCGCGCGTCCTCCGCGGCGCCCTGCGCCAGCAGCGCGTCGGCCTTTGCCGTCTCCGCGCCCGTCTTTGCCGCCCCGGCCGCGACGCCGACCGCCGTCACCGCGTCGAGCCATGCCTGGCCGGGGGCGGCCGGCACATCGCCCGGCTCCGAGAGCGACTGCACAATATTTCCGGAGAACGTCGCGCTCTTGGCGACCACGCCGGTATCGATCCACTGGATCTCGATTTGCGCCCGTCCTGCGGTCGTTGTCTCGGTCGACGTCAGCGGCACGGACACGGTGTTGCCCGAGATCGAGCAGATGATTGGATAGACGACGCCGTCGGGTCGATAATAGGTTGCCTGCGGCTCGCCGTCGGGCCAGAGCGCAAGCTCTGTTGAGACGTTCAACGTCAAGGCCGTGGCGTTATTCTCGCCGGTTTTACCCCATTCCTGCGGGGTTTTTGCCGCCAGTGCGATTGTGCGCATGTATGTCCCTCCTTCTGCCCCGAGCGGGGCGGTTACGTCGGTAGTGTGTACTCGACGATCGCGTAGCCCGACAATATGGGCACTGCGTTCGCGCCCAGGCATATTCGGACGGACGGATTTGCGTTCCAGTTGTGCAGCGCAATCAGCACGTTGTAAGTTGCGTTGCTGTTGTGCGCATGCGGGAGCGCATGTTCCGCGCCATCTGTACCCTTCTAGTGTCTGCCATGATTTGATCCTCCTTGCTCGTCGTTATGCTATGTCGCCAAAGACCGAGATTCGCCCGATTCTTGCCTTATCCACATTCGCACCGGGCGAAGTGATCTTGATGCGGATGTACGAGTATGGGGTCTGGTTTTTCAGGTGGTGTACTGTAAGCGCGAAGTTCAGATTGTCGGGACGATCGCTGAACGAACCGATTTCGTCCCATGTTGCCCCGTCGTTGGATCCGTAGAAAATCCCCGATTTGACGCTGGGATATCCCGAGGCCGTGTTTTGGTTGCAGATATACAGAACGATGTTCGTTCTGCTCCCGGGCATCTGCATCTGAATCCACCGCTCTGCATCCGCCAATGTCGAAACCCAGTATTCCGTCGGAGAAAGCGAGAAACCCTTGAGTGCGGCATAAGTCGTTGAATCTGCGGACGACGCCGAAACGATGCATCCGGCTTCCGATGCGGCCGTCATGTAGGGCTTGCTCCATTGCGTGGCCGGGTTTATCGGAACATACTCGATTACGACGTACCCACCGACAGGCGCTGTCGCACCAGATCCCATCCTTATTTGGATGACCGGGTTGCTTGCCAAAGAGTCGACTATTAGGCCTTTCTGGTAGGTGAGGTTTGATTGATGCACGTTAGGCAGGAGCTCAAGGTTGGTTCCCCCGCTCGTTCCCACCGTGCCTCGCAGTGACACGACCTCTTCGATGGCCGCCTCCCCGATGGGGATGTCCAAGGTGCCGCTGGTCGCCATCGACCCGAAGATGAACGTCTTGCGATAGATCTTCCTGCCGTTGAGCCACTTTATCCCCGTGTCTACGCGGTCGGCGGAGTAATCCGTTTTGCCGATGATCTCGCGCCCGTCCGCGTCTCTTGCGCCCTCATGGAAATACGGCCTGTACGTCATGTCAAGGCGCTTTACGTCGTCCTCGTCCAAGTCTGCGACCGCGAACTGCCCGAGCCCGATGTTTTTGCTCGTCGGGTGGACGTTCAGCGTCTTTTCGGCCTTTGACAGTTTGATTTCCGAGATCGCCGAATCAATCCCGTCCGTGAAGGTCGCGCGCAGGGTATATGCTTTCCCGGTTTCGAATGTGAAACTCGGCGTTACCGTTGTCCCGCCTGCATCCAGCGCGTCCGCAACCGTCACCGCGAGCGTGTTCCCAGCAGGGAAGCTCGCCGCGTCCTCCTCTTTCCATTTCAGCGTAAGCGCCAAGTCCTCGTATTCGGGGTCGGCGCCTTCCGCGAGTGTGCATGTTAGATCGACTGCGGCGTCGGTGGAATCCGCATTCGGGGAGCGCTCGACGGTGAAAGTGGGGATGGACGGAGCATAGCGCATGTCGATAAACTGTATTCCCGGTGTTGCGTAACCCCACCATGGCTCCATGTACGTATTCAGAAGCAGGACATGCAACTCTGGCGTATATTGACGTATACCTCTAGCATCCAAAATATTCTGAACCGTTGTAGGCACAGAAACCGACAAGGAATAGGTCTTTGATGCGTTTTTCGCCAAC
>JAKJDA010000048.1:0-4047 GCA_022706165.1 Candidatus Hydrogenedentota bacterium
GGCTATGGTGCTTGCCGAGCAAGGCATGGTGCCGCGCGTCTTTGCGGCGGTTGTTCGCGCGGTCACGGCGGTCCGATCGCTGGTCGCGTATGAATGCGGCGCTGTCGGCCCCGGGAAGGATTGCGGCTATGAAAATCCCATTCTCAAGGCGATAACCGGTTACCCGATGTCCATGGAAGGCAAATGCGCCGCCTGTGCGCACTTGAGTCCTTTGGGTAACATCGCCTCGGCGACGTGCGACCTGTGGAGCAACGAATCGATCCAGAACATCAAACTGCTTGGGGGGATGGCCCCCACTGTTTCCATGGAACAACTGACGTACGATTGCCGACTGATGAATCTGGCAACGGCGCAGGGCAAGGCGGAAGCCCTTCGTTTTCGGAATTTGCTTGTCGATTCCGATGCAGGACTGGACCCGCAGGCGTTTCTTCTATCTCCGGAGAACTGCGTCGCCATCGCCCAGGCCATTGTTGATGCCGATGGGTATTACGAGGCGGGGAAATCCGCCGCGCTGGCGGCCATCGGCCTTTTGCGGAACGCCTGGGCGGACAAACGAGTCGTCATTGCCGAGATGGAGCATCCTTGGCTGGACATGATGTATGCCGCTGTCGCGGATCTTCCTTCTTCGGAGGAAACGTTCATTCAGCAGATGATGGATGTCGTCGACACTTCGAAGTTCATTCCGAAGGAGTATGCTTTGTAACGGCGCGCGGATGCGGCAGGAAAACGCCGCCGTGTCGACGTTGCGGCGTTATTCTTGAACAACATCCATGGAAACGATGCGCCAGGCGCCGTTTTCGTTCTGAAATCTGAATGCGGCTCTCATGGTTATGCCGCTCACGAAGGTAATGACGATGTTCGAGGCCACGGCCGCATCGGCGTCCCACGCGATATGGGCCTTGGAAACGTCGATATCCTCGGGGGTGTTGCCCTGCCGTTGGTGTTCGGCCATGACGGCCATCAAACGCGCTTTATCGCCGATAAGCGGACTCGCGAAGTTGTCCGATAGCAGGCTCATCAGGGCGTTGGCGCCTTGGTCGGGAGATTCCATGCGGTCTAGCGCTTCGTGAATGTAGGTCTCGGCTTGAGCGCGTTGTTGACGAAGCGCTTGAGACCGGTATCCGTAGGCGGCGGAAACGGCCAGTCCTGCCGCGCAGACAAGTGTGATGCCGGTATATAAGAAGCGTTTTCGTTGTGTCACGTCATCGTTCCTGATGGAGAAAAACCGCCCAAGCCTAGTGTCCGTCACAGATTATGCCCGATCCCCGTGGCGCAAGGCCACTTGAAAGTGAGGGCAGGGGATCTCATGTCACAAAACAAATTGGACGTGGGATATCGCGGGCCTTTTCACAATCAACTTCGCGTTTTGGGGCCGGTAGGTTTGCAAACGTACGTGCGATCGGGGCGTTTTGAGCGAAACGCATTGATTCCTTCCCGTGTTTCATTTACGATTCGTGAAACGTTTTGCATCAGAGGGAAACGCCATGCGACCGACCAAACTCAGCGCGAAAGTGTTCTATGAATTGCCTGGAATGCTGGCTCGGTATCTGGAGGGCGGCAAGAATCTATGGATGGAGTCGTTGCCGCGCGAGGGAAAGCTGACTCTTTTGAATCGTCCCGGGGCCTTCAGTGATCTTGAGTCGTTGGCGGTGGAGCGGCGGCAGTTACTGGATATATTGGGGCATGATCGCGCGCGAGCGTTGTTGTATCGGATCGGTTTCGAGCAAGGGCGCAGGGACGCATCCCGTCATTACGCCATTTTTTCGCAGAACGCGCGGCTTGCGCTGCAGGCAGGCCCCGTGTTCAAACAGCTTCAAGGGCGTTTCGTGGCAGAGCCTCCGCGTTTTGAATTTGATCTGGACGCAAAGACTCTTTATCGCGAGGGCGTGTTGCTGGGCAATGTGGAGGCGCAAGTGCATCGGATGATTCAGGATGCGCCGGGGGAGTGCGTGTGCTGGGGAACGGCGGGGTATCTTTCCGGGCATGTTACGGAAGTGCTTGGCAAGCCCGTGCTGACGCTTGAGACGGAGTGCGTTTCGGATGGAGCGCCTGCATGCCGTTTTATATCGAAATTGAGCGCGGAGTGGGGGGGGGAAGCGGAATGGGCGCGGCAGGCGTTTCGCTTGGAACCGGTGGATCGTGAGATCGCGCGCGCGGCGGAAGGAGTTCCTGTTGAGGTTTCCGTGAAGGACAGCGCGACGCCGTCGGGCGGCGAGGAAGATGATGTTCCCGTGGCCCCGCCGGAGATTGGGATTGATGGATTTTGGGCGCGTGACGCGTCCATGCGCCCGGTCGTGTTGCGGGCGCGGCAGCTTGCCGTTTCCGATGTGCCGGTCTGCATTGTCGGCGAGTCGGGGACAGGCCGCGAGACGTTGGCTAAGGCGATGCATGCGATGGGCCCTCGCAGTGAAAATCCTTTTGTCGTCCTGGATTGCATCGGCATGGATGCGGACATGCTGGCGCGGGAGCTTTGGGGGCATGCGCCGGGCGCGTTTCCGGGGGCGGTGCGCGCGAGCATGGGGGCGGCGACGCGCGCCCACGGCGGCGCGTTGTACGTCAACGAGGTGACGCGTTTGCCGTTGGATGTGCAGGGCGGGTTGCTACGGGCCTTGGAAGACCGGCGCCTGTATGCGCTTGGGGAAGATCAACCGCGCGAGGCGGATTTCCGTTTGATCGCAGCGACGCAATCGGAATTGAAAGAGGCGCTTGATGAAGGGCTGTTGCGCGAGGAGTTGTATTATGCGTTGACAGCAGGCCGGATTGCCATGCCCGCGTTGCGGAATCGCGGGAGCGACGCGGGGACGTTGGCGGCGTCGTTCTTGAAAGAGGCTCGTTTGCGGCATGGGAGGCCGGATATGCGATTTTCGGAGGAAACGCGCGAGGTGTTGCTTGACTGCGCCTGGCCGGGCAATGTGCGTCAACTCCGCAATGCAATCGAGTATGCCGTGCTGGTGGCGCAGGGTCCCGAGATTACGCCGGCGGATTTGCCCGAGGAGGTCCTGGTGACGCGCATGTCGCGCGGCCCGCAGGAGTTGAACCGCGACGTGGTGCTTGCGGCGTTGCGTCAGTCGCGCGGCAATCGCAGTGAGGCCGCCGAGCGTCTGGGGGTGGGTCGCACAACGTTGTGGCGCGCGATGCGACGATGGGGCATCGAGTGATCTTTTCGAGGAGTCGGACCGTTTTCATCCGTGCGAACGCATCCATATATGGAAAGGAAAAACATGCCAAGCGCCGTTGAAATGCTCGAGCGAAAACTGAACGATTTCAACCCTCGAGTGCGCCGGGAAACCCTGGAGGAGTTGGCGGCGCTCGCCCGTAGCGACGCGGCGTTTTTTTCTCCCGTTCGCCCGGTCGTGAATCTTCATTGCCATAGTTTTTTCTCGTATAACGGCTATGGCTATTCGCCTTCATTTCTTGGGTGGCGCGCGCGGCGCGAGGGGATGATGATGGCGGGAGTGGTGGATTTCGATGTGCTTGATGCCACCGACGAGTTTTTGGATGCGTGTCATCTGTTGGGTTTGAAGGGATGCGCTGGATTTGAAACCCGGGTGTTTCTTCCCGAATTCGCCTCGCGGGAGATCAATTCTCCCGGCGAGCCAGGCATTTCCTATCACATGGGCATTGGGTTTACGACATCAACGCCGGAAGATCGCGATCTGTTGGATGCGATGCGCGCCGCAGCCGGTGCGCGCACGCGCGATATCGTCTCGCGGGTCAACGCCTTTTTGGCTCCAGTCGTGTTGGATTATGAGCGGGACGTGCTGCCGCTTACGCCCGGGGGAAACGCGACGGAACGGCATGTTTGTCAGGCGTATGAGCAGAAGGCCGAGTCGATCTTTCCGGATCTTGAGGAGCGTGCGGCGTTTTGGGCGTCAAAGCTGGGCGGCGAGAGGGCTGCAATGAAAGCCTGCATGGCGGATTCGGCGGGTTTTCAAGGGATAGTGCGATCGAAGACGATGAAATCGGGCGGCGTGGGATACGTGAAGCCCGATGGCTCATCGTTTCCGAGGTTGGCTGCGGTGAATGCCTTCACCCTTGCGGCGGGGG
>JAKJDA010000048.1:4057-12376 GCA_022706165.1 Candidatus Hydrogenedentota bacterium
CAGGCGATCGAGGAATTGATCGATTTGCAGATATCCATGGGCGCGGCGGCGCTGAACATCATTCCTGATCGCAATTGGAACCTGAAAGACCCGGAGCAAAAAAAGCGCAAGGTCGCCGAGTTGCATCGCATCGTCGAGGTGTCGAGGCGGCGCCATTTGCCCATTATCGTCGGTACCGAGATGAATGCTCCGGGGCAGCGGTTTGTCGACGATTTCGACGCGCCCGAACTCGCGCCTCTTGCGCCGGCGTTTCTGGAAGGGGCGTGGATTCTGCATGCACACACCGTGTTGCAGCGACTCGCCGGCATGGGCTATGTCAGCGCGTGGGCGGAGGATCATCTTCCTGATCGCGCGGCTCGAAACGCCTTCTTTTCCGGCTTGGGCGAACGTCTGCCCGCCGGTCTTGTGCGGCTTGATACGCCGCTTTCTGCAGCGAGTTCGCCGGAGGACGTATGTACGGCGCTGCTGGGTTGAATAGGATGTTTGCCGAAGCCGCGCGTCTGTTGCGACAATGACGCGCTTTCGGCGTTTGACGACACGCAGTATCATCGATGCAGGCGGGAGTGTTTCGGAATGAACAAATGCATGTGGGGGAAAACGACTGTTTGGGCGGGGGCGGCGTGGGCCCTCGTGGCGCTGGCGGGCTGCGGTCTTGTCACGGAAAAAGACTTGATCAAGGTGGCTAAGATTGGCGATCGCTATATCACGCGAGGCGATCTTTCGCAGTATCTGCGCCTTTTGCCCGACGATCAGCGCCCCAAAATTTCCACGCGCGGCGATTTGGGGCATGCGCTGCGGATGATGGTGGATGCCCGGCTGAAAGAGGATTTAGCCATTCAACTGGAAAAAGAGGGCAAGATACATGTCTCGCTCGAAGCCGCCGCGGAACGGTTCTATCAGCGCTATCCCGAACTGCGCGTTCAAATCGGAAACCCGCAGGATTTCAACCTGACCGAAGACCAGCTCAAAGCGATAGAGGCCGAGAAGCAGGCGGGGATTGATCGGATGCAGCGGCTGATGCTCGCCGATGCGGCAATATCCTATCTGGCGCGCGAAGGCCTTCAGGACGGCCAGTTCGTCCCCACAAAGGAGGAGTTCGAGCAGGCATACGAATTCCGCAAGGGCGAACTCCGCACTTTCGAGCGCGTCGCGTTCGTCGGTTTAGGCTTCCCCGCATCCTCTCCAGAAGCGCGCGGCGCCGCCGCCCAGGCCAAGCAACGGCTCGACCAGCAGGAGTCGATCGAAACGATTATCGACGAGTACGCCCGAAAAGGATTGGCGTTCCCGATGAATTCGGAGATCGAGAACAATCCATCCGTCGAGCGATTCAAGGGCTTCTGGCAGCAAGCCACCGGGGCCAAGCCGGGCGATGTGGTAGGGCCGGTGTACGTGACGGGCATGCAAGCCATCGCGACGGACGCTTCAGGGAAACAGGTTTCGCACACATTGCCGGAGTCGTATCTTGTCGCCATCATCGTAGAAAGCTATCCGGAGCGCGACAAGACCCTTGAAGAGGCGCAGCGAGACTTGCTGCCGGACATCGTGCTGCCGAAGGTGATGAAACGCTTGTACGAGGAGAAGCGCGTCGAGTTTTACGAGAACAAGCTTCCGGACCCCGCATTCTACGGCAAGCCGGGCGGCGGGTGAGAAAGTGGCGCCCCGAACGGGAATCGAACCCATGTCTAAGCCTTAGGAGGGCCTCGTTCTATCCACTGAACTATCGGGGCGCACGCGTGGAGTGTACGTCAAAAACGCCAAGCGGGGCAAGGGGCTTCTTAGACATTCACCATCATATCGGCGACGAGTTTCGCGAATCGGCTTGGGTTGGGCGGAATGGCGCCTTCGGCGAGAAGAGCCTGCCCGTACAGAAGCTCGGCATAGTCGGCCAGCCGATCGGCGTCGGTCTCTTGTTCGTGCAGCGCCCGCAGCTTGGGCAACACGGGATGGCCGGGATTCAGTTCGAGGATGCGTTTTGTTCCCGGCACGGATTGGTTCGCGGCGCGCAAGATTTGTTCTAATTGTGGACTGAGGTCTCCTTCGCCGGTGACGAGGCACGCGGCGGATGTCGTCAGGCGCCCACTGAGCCGCACGTCCTTTACGTGATCTTTGAGGGCTTCTTTCAGCGCGTCGAGCAATGCGCCGTAGGATTGTTCGGTTTCTTTGCGCGTTTCTTCGGCGGCTTTGCGCTCGTCTTCGCTGCCGAGTTCAACGGCCCCCCGCCCAATGGATTTCAGGGATTTCCCCTTGTACTCGGAAGCCGACTGAACCCATATTTCGTCGACCGGATCGGAGAGCAGCAGCACTTCGTAGCCTTTGTCGCGGAATGCCTCGATATGCGGCGAGTTCTCAAGAGCGCTCTGCGATTCGCCGGTGATGTAATAGATGGCGTCTTGGTCGGATTTCATGCGGGAGACATAGTCTTCCAGCGAGGTTAGGGGCGCATCGGCGAACGTCGAGGCGCACAGCAAGAGATCGAGCAGCGCCTCGCGGTGTTCGCGGTCTTGATATAGGCCTTCCTTGAGCACGCGCCCGAACTGTTCCCAGAACTTCTGATATTTGCCGGGATCATTGGCGCGCACCTGCGTGAGCGTGTCCAAAATTTTACTTGTGATGCCTTTGCGCATGCGTTGAATTTGGCGGTCTTGCTGCAGCATTTCGCGCGAGATGTTCAGCGAGAGGTCTTCCGAGTCCACCACGCCGCGCACGAAGCGCAGGTATTCGGGGAGCAGCGCCTTGCAGTCGTCCATGATGAATACGCGTTTGACGTACAGGTGGATGCCCCGATGCCCGTCGCGGAAAAAGAGGTCGAACGGCGCTTTCGAGGGGACAAACAGGAGCATCTGGTATTCGAGCGTTCCCTCGATCCGGGCGCGAATGATCTCGATCGGCTCGTTCCAATCGTGCGCGATATGCTTATAAAACTCCTTGTATTCGTCTTGCGACACCTCGTCCTTGGGGCGCAGCCAGATCGCCTTCATCGAATTCAGCGTGTCGAGTTCCGGCTCCTGTCCTTCCTTCTTCTCGGCGTGCATGCGAATGGGATATGCGACAAAATCCGAATAGGTTTTCACGATCCGCCGGATCGTATGCGGATCGGCGTAATCATGCAGTCCGTCCTCGAGGTCAGTTGATTTCAGATGCAGCGTGATATCCGTTCCCACCTCGTCCTTGTCGACGGTTTCAACGGCGTATGTGCCTTCGCCGGAAGATTCCCAGCGCGTTGCGGCCGTTTCGCCGGCACGGCGCGTTACCAGCGTCACGTTGTCCGCGACCATGAAGGCGGAGTAAAAGCCAACGCCGAACTGGCCGATTAGTTCCGGGGGCAGCACGGCGTCTTTTGTCTGGCGCAGGCGTTTTAAATACTCCTGAGTTCCGGATTTCGCGATAGTGCCGATGAGGTTGATCACTTCTTCTCGGGACATGCCGATGCCGTTGTCGCGAACGGTCAACGTGCGCGCGTCCTGGTTGACGTCAATGAAGATATGCAGTTCGGTTCCCGCGTCGAGCCATTCGGGCTTCGAAACTGCTTCAAAGCGGCGGCGGTCCAACGCATCCGACGCATTCGAAATAAGTTCGCGCAGAAATATGTCCTTGTTGGAGTAGATCGAGTGGACCATAAGGTCCAGCACCTGTTGAGCCTCCGCTTGAAAAACGCGAATTTCCTTATCTTGCGACATGTTTGCGTCCTCGGGTTGTCGTACATTTCATGCGGCAGGCGGCTGGCGCGCAACGCGTGCCGAAACCGCGCTCCAAAGGGCGCTCATGATAGATCAAAGCGCGGTCGTCTGTCCAAAAAAGATTCGTTTGAAAGCGCCTGGCTTCGGGTCCTATACTCGCGCGACACAGGACGGTCTGTATCGTGCGGTTGCAATCAGGGGAGGCGTTGTATGAGCGGAGTCGCAGCGGAGGCGGGGCGCATTCCGACGCTCCATGTCGTGGGAGATTCGATTCCCCAGGCGTATTTCCGGGCCATCAAGGCGGTGTGGGAAAATGGTTTGCCCATCCGTACGGAGTACGATCGCAAGGATGCATCGGGCCAGTGCATCGATCCGCCGAGCCGGGATGCGCGTGTTCTGATCGAAGTGAAGGATCCCTTTGCGCAGCCGCGTTTTCCGCCCATTTCCTTCTGCGAGATCGGCACGTACATTGCCGAAATCATGGGCGTCAAGGATTACCGCGTCGTGCCCTTCGATAAACTCAAAGAAGCGGTGCATGGCGAGCTTTCGGCGCAGGAGTGGCCGTATACCTATCACCAACGTCTTTTCGCGCATCCCGATGCGGACGGATCGGTTGTCGATCAGATCGCTGTCGCTATTGATCGTATCGTGCGCACGCCGCATACGCGCCGCGCCGTCGCGACAACGTCCGTGCCGAATATTGATCCGTTCCTCACCGAGGATATCCCCTGTTTGCGGGAAGTTCAGCTCCGTTGTCCCGAGGACGCCGACGGAAATCTTGTGTTGAACATGAACACCCTGTGGCGATCACGCGATCTCTATAAGGCGTGGGGCGATAATCTGATCGCGATCACGTTCTTGCAAGGCGTGCTGGCCAAGCGGATCGCCGAGCAGTCTGGCCGCACGACGCGCGTGGGCAGTTACGCCGATTACAGTTGTTCGCTGCATATTTATGGCCAGGATTTTGGCGCGGTCGGCGGCGACACGGAACGCGGCTTGCAGAGTTTCTTCGACACGTTTGACGAGGAAACCTTCATCGCCCGATCGCTGTCCAGCGAAATCGCCCTCGACATGCTGGTGCTGCCGCAACTGCGCGATCTGTTGTCTGATCGCCAGATCGAGCAATGGAAGTTTCCGGATGCGTCGGTAAAGCTGATCGCGTCTTTGATCAACGATCTGGAGAGCGGCGTCTACTCGGCGTGAAAGCGCGTGCCCGCGGGAGAAGATGCCGGTAAACGCAGGGGGCCTGGGGATGAATGAGCGTCAGTCCGCAACGGCGATCCTTTCTGAGTTGGCCCAATCCGCCGCGGATCGGGTGAAGGTGGCCGTCTGTGACATCGATGGGGTGTTGCGCGGAAAATCGTTGGACAAAGATTATTTTCTGACTTCGGCCGTGCGTGGTTTTGGTTTTTGTGACGTTGTTTTTGGATGGGACAGCAGCGATGCGTGTTATGATAACGTAGCCTACACCGGCTGGCATACGGGCTACCCGGATGCCAGCGCCCGCGTCGATCTCGCCACGCATCGCCGCATTCCGTGGGAAGACAACCAGGATTTTTTCCTATGCGACTTCGAGGATGCGAAAGGCAGGCCGCTGGGCGTGTGCCCGCGCCAGCTTCTCAAGGGCGTGGAAAGCCGCCTGCGTGATGCGGGTTTTGCATCAAAGGTCGGTTTCGAGTTCGAGTGGTTCAACTTTAGGGAAACCCCTCAGGGTCTTGCCGAAAAACGCTATCAGGGGCTGACTCCGCTGACCCCGGGGATGTTCGGCTATTCGATCCTGCGCGCGGGACAAAACAGCGATTATTTCTCGGCGCTGACGAGCGATCTCAAAGGCTTTGACGTGCCGCTGGAAGGCATTCATACCGAAACAGGGCCCGGCACGTACGAGGCTGCGATTCGTTGCGCCGACGGACTCGAAGCTGCCGATCGCGCCGTATTGTTCAAGACGGCGGTGAAACAGATTGCGCATCGTTTCGGCATTGTTGCGAGCTTTATGGCGCGATGGAACAAGGCTTTGCCAGGATGCGGCGGCCATATCCACGAGAGCCTGATCGATCTCAAGACCGGCGAGAGCGCATTTCATGATCCCGCCGCGCCCGGTTCCATGACGCCGGCGTTCGAGAGTTTTCTCGCGGGGCAGATGCACTGCCTGCCAGAATTGCTTCCGCTTTTCGCGCCAACGGTCAATAGCTACAAGCGACTTGTCAAAGGCTATTGGGCTCCGACCTCGGTCACGTGGGGGCACGATAACCGGACGGTCTGCTTTCGCGTGATTTTCGGAAGCGCCGCAAGCGCGCGTCTTGAATGCCGTGTGGGCGGAGCAGATCTGAACCCATATCTCGCGCTTGCCGCTTCATTGGCGAGTGGCCTGTATGGCATTGAGAACAAAATGAAGCTCACGGCGCCGCAGGTTTCCGGAAATGGCTACGAGCACGATGCGGCCGTGGCGTTGCCGCGCGATCTCGGTCAAGCCGCCGAGGCGCTGGCGAATTCGAAGATCGCGCGCACCTTGTTGGGCGATGCGTTTGTCGAGCACTTCGTCAACACGCGACTCTGGGAGTGGCGGCAATATCAAACCGCCGTCACGGATTGGGAACTCGAACGCTATTTCGAGATTATTTGACGTTCTGCAGAAACCGCGGAATAGAACAGGAGTGGACGTGTCATGAAACCGGTCAATTTCAGTTTTCCAACGCAAATACAATTCGGTCCGGGAGTGCGCGCGCGTCTTGGCGATGTTTTGAAGACGCGCGGCAAGGCGCGACCGTTGGTTCTCACTGACCAAGGCGTCGCGGGACTTCCTTTTTTCAAGAGCATTGTGGCTGACCTCGACAAGGCCGGACTGGCCACGTTGGTCTTCTCCGGCGTGGTGGGCAATCCCGTGAAGTCGCAGGTGACGGCGGGCGTCGCAGCGTTCAAGACGCACAACGCCGACTCGCTGGTGGTCATTGGGGGAGGGGCGGCGCTCGATGTCGGCAAGGCCGTCGCGCTGATGGCGCATCACCCCGGCGATCTCTTCGACTACGAAGACGACAAACCCGACGGGCTTCCCGTCGACAGGGAAATACCGTTTATCGTCGCGATGCCGACGACCTCGGGCACCGGCAGCGAAGTGGGCCGCAGCGCCGTGATTTCAGACGACGCAACGCACGTGAAGAAAATTGTCTTTTCGCCGCGCCTTCTTGCGCCCGTTGTGTTGGCCGATCCGGAGCTTACTCTCGGTCTCCCTGCGGGCATGACCGCCGCGACGGGGATGGACGCGTTGTCGCACTGTGTCGAAGCGTTTCTCTCCAAAGGCTTTCACCCCATGTGCGACGGCATTGCGTTGGAAGGCGTGCGTCTCGTGTCGCAGAGCCTCGTCGCTTGCGTCAAGGAGCCGAACGACATCGAAGCGCGCACGAACATGATGATGGCGTCGATGATGGGCGCGGTCGCGTTTCAGAAGGGCTTGGGCGTAACGCATTCGCTCGCGCATTCGTTGTCCGCCGTATGCGACCTGCATCACGGGTTGGCGAACGCCATCATGCTGCCCGCGGCCATGCGCTTCAACAAGAGCGCCGTCGCCGACCGCATGGCGCGCCTCGCCGCAACGGTCGGCGCGGGAACGACGGCGGATGCGTTCGTCGATTGGCTTGTGGCGCTCAATGCCGAAATCGGCACGCCCAAAACCCTCGGCGCGGTCGGCGTCCAGCGCGGGCATCTGAAGGCTCTTGTCGACATCGCCGTGGAGGACGTCTGCCACGGGTGCAACGAGAAGCCCGTCACCCGCGAGGATTTCGAAAGCCTGTTTGCCGAAGCCCTGTAGGATTTCGCTACGGTTGCGGAATGTCTTTGTGGACAGCGCCCGGTCTCTGGGCCGGGCGCTGTTGCTATCTCGGAATCTCGACGCGCAGGTGCATGCTCTTCAGGCGGCTGAGGTGCAGCAGCCCGTAGCGGGAGAGCGTTGCGCCGCGGCCCGTGTCTTTCACGCCGCACCATGGCAGTGCAGGGTCCAGGAAGTCGCAGCGGTTCATGTAGAACGTGCCGGTTTCGATACGCGCGCCGATGCGAATCGCGCGCTCGATGTCCATCGTCCAAATCGACGCCGTCAGGCCGTAGGGGCTGTCGTTCATGTAACGTATGGCTTCCTCGTCGCCCGACACCGGCGTAATGCCGATGACCGGCCCAAAACTCTCCTCTTGCATCAGGGAACAACTCTGTGGCGCGTCAACCACGACAGCCGGAGCAGCAAACCAACCTTGCTTGGGAACATCGAAACTTTTCGGGTCCAACGCCAGTTTTCCGCCGGCGCGCACGGCATCCTCCACTTGTTTGGCCAGAAAAGCCGTGGCCGACTTCGAGGCCAGCGGGCCGATGGAGGTCGTGGAGGCCATCGGGTCGCCCAACACATAGGCGCGCGTGCGCTCGGCATACGCATCGATGAAGCGGTCGTAGATGGCGCGATCGACATAGATGCGCTCGACCGCGCAGCACGACTGTCCCGCGTTGTAGAACGCACCGTCGATGCAATTGTCCACGGCGAAATCGAAGTCCGCATCCGCGCATACATACGCCGGGTCCTTGCCGCCAAGTTCCAGGCCGACATCGATGAAGCGTCCTGCGGCGCTGCGATTGACCTGGCGGCCGCCCTCGACCGAACCCG
>JAKJDA010000490.1:0-2077 GCA_022706165.1 Candidatus Hydrogenedentota bacterium
GCAGTCGTTGACACGTATGCGAAGGGCGGCGTGCGTTTCGCGCGGGGCATGCCGTGATCCGCGGTGAGGTTTTTGATGCACGAATCCAAGCAGCGCCTCCTTCTCGATTCGTCGGGGTGCGAAATCCGCTTCGATGATCTTTCCCGTCAGTTGTATGCGACGGACGCATCTATTTATCAGATAGTTCCCCTGGGCGTGGCCTTTCCGAAGTCTGCCCAAGAAACCGCGCGCTTGTTGGGCGCCGCCAGCGAGGCAGGCGTTTCCATCGTTCCGCGCGGTTCGGGCACGGGGCTTGCCGGCGGCGCCATTGGGAGCGGGCTTGTCGTTGATTTCTCCAAGTACAATCGCCAGTTGGGGCCGATTGACGTGGAGCAACGGACGGTGCGTGCGGGGGCGGGCGTCGTGCTCGATCAACTCAATGCGCACGCGCGCCAGCATGGCTTGTGGTATGGTCCGGACGTGGCGACGAGTTCACGCGCGACTCTTGGCGGGATGATCGCGAACAATTCGTCGGGGGCGCGCGCGCCGAAGTATGGATTGACGGGCGATCATATCCGTTCCGTTGAGGCGGTTTTTGCGGATGGCCGCATCGAGACGGTGCGTCGCGACGCGTCGACGCTTCCCAGTCTCAATCGGGCTGTTGCGGAGGAGATTGGTCGTCATGAGGCTGCGGTCCGCGAGCGTTTTCCGGATGGTCTGCGCAAGCGGTGGCCGGGTTATGGCTTTGGCGAATGGCTTCGTCGGCCAGGCGATCTGACGACGCTTCTCAGCGGCAGCGAGGGCACCCTTGTCGCCATCACGTCGGCGGAACTTGAACTCGTTCCCATCCCGAAGCGAAAGGGGTTGGCCGTGCTTTTTTTTGCATCGGTGATCGACGCGATGCAAGCGACGGTCGATCTTCTCGATCTTGAACCGGCGGCCATCGAACATGTCGATCGTATGTTGCTCGATCAGACGCGCGGGCAGCTTGCGTTCGCGCCGGTTCGTTCGTTGCTGGAACTCGACGCGCAAACGACGGAGGCTGCTCTCATCGTCGAGTTTTGGGACGATGTCGACGACCAACTCGCCGCGTTGACCCAACGCCGCATTGGCATTCGGCAGCAGACCCTTCTCGATCCGCGCGAGCAGGAGATGGTGTGGGCCATGCGTAAAGCAGGCGTGGCGCTGTTGATGGGTGTGCGCGGTTCGGGCAAGCCGATTGTCGGCATCGAAGACACCGCCGTGCGTCCCGAGCGGTTGCCTGACTATGTACGGGGCCTGCAATCGATCATGAGCAAGCACGGTCTGCGCGCGTCGCTATACGGCCACGCGGCTTCGGGCCTGTTGCATATCCGTCCGGTCATCGATCTGCACAAGGCCGAGGGCGTGCAAACATTCCGTGAAGTCACGCAGGAAGTCTCGGCGCTTGTTCGCGAATTCAAGGGGTCCATTTCGGCGGAACACGGCGTCGGCATCGCGCAGACCCCGTTCCTGCGCGAGCACCTCGGCGAGGAACTGCTCGATGCGATGAAGCGAGTCAAGGCGCTTTTTGATCCGCGTGGCGTGATGAATCCCGGCAAGATGATTCCCGACGGGACTTTCGAGACGGGGTCGAATCTGCGCTGGGGGGCGGGCTATGCGATACCGGAGCCGTTTGATCCCGTGCTGCATTTTACGGCGAAGGATGGATCGTTCGTGGGCAATCTCGAGCAGTGCAATGGCTGCGGCGGATGCCGGAAGGATGCGCCGACGATGTGCCCGACATTTATCGCAACGGGCGAGGAAATCATGTCGACGCGAGGCCGCGCCAATGCAATCCGCGCCGTGCTCGATGGTCGTTTGCAGGATGCGATCGATCCTCTGAAGTCTCCGGCGATCGACAAGGCCATCGCCTATTGTCTGGCATGCAAGGCGTGCACTTCGGAGTGTCCTTCGAATGTCAACATGACGCTGTTGAAGGCTGAGCTATTGAACGCGCGCAATCGGAAGTATGGTCTTCCGCTGCGCGAACGCGTCGTCAGCGTGGTGGATATTATGGGCGCGCTGGGCACGCTTGCGCCTGGCGTTGCAAATGCGTCGCTTCGTTGGACATGGGTGC
>JAKJDA010000490.1:2167-2418 GCA_022706165.1 Candidatus Hydrogenedentota bacterium
TTTCGTGCCCGCGCGCCAAAATCTGGCCGTCGAGGGGATGTTTTTCTGTGGGATGACACTTTTGTGCGGTATCACGAGCCGAACGTCGGCCAGGCGGCGGTCGCTGTATTGGAAGCGGCGGGCTATCGCGTTCATCTTATTGCAGGCCGCAAATGTTGCGGCCGTCCCTCTTTTAGCGTGGGGCATCTCGACCGTGCGCGAAAGCTGGGCGAACACAATATTCGGCTGATCCAGTCGCTGGACATCACGTG
>JAKJDA010000491.1 GCA_022706165.1 Candidatus Hydrogenedentota bacterium
ATCCTCACAAAGAACCCGTTTCCGATCTTGCCGCTTGCCGGCTACTTTCCCCTCCTCGCCATCTGCCACACCGCATCAAGCTCTCCAATCCCCATTGCCTTGCTTATCGCCCCATAGACCGCCGCAGCCGTCGCGATGGGCAAAGCAACGCCCGCCAGCCGCATCAAGACCGTATCCTGCGGCCACCAGATGTGCACGCGGACGTACACGCCATACGCCACGCACGCCATGATAATCGCCGCAAAAGTCATCTTCCCCAATCCTTCGAGAAAATTCCGATCCCACAAGCGCCCAATGCGACTGCACAACATCAGGTACAGCAACGCGAAGTTGACCGTGAAAGAAATCGTCGTCGCCAAGGCCAAACCACGAAAACCCATCGGCTTGATGAGCGCAGCATTGAGCAAGACATTGAGCAGAATACTCGCCGTCGCGATCTTCACGGGCGTCTTGGTGTCCAGCAACGCATAGAACCCGCCAACCGTCACCTTCACCCACGCAAACGCCAACAAGCCCGTCGAAAAATAAGCCAGGGCCGCCGCTGCATCAAGCGTGGTCTGGGCATTCGTGCGCACGCCATACTCGAACAACAGCCGCATAATCGGCTCGCGCAACGCGATAAGCCCCAGCATGGACGGCGCGATCAAGAAAAAACTGAATCGCAGGCCCTGCATCAACGTCGCACGCATCTCGTCGTGCGCCCCGCGAGCGCCCGCCCGCGAAATCCGCGGCAGAATCGCCGCCGAAACAGCCATGCCAAACATGGCCAACGGAAGCTGCGTCAGGCGATTGCCAAGATACAACGCATTCACCGCGCCAGGCCCCAGCGAATTGGCGAACATCAGATCGATCAACTTGTTCACCTCATTGGCCGACTGGCCAATGAGAACGGGAACTAGCAGCAGATAGATGCGCCGCATATCGGGATGATTATAGCGAAAAATAGGCATCCACACGCCCGTATGCTTGCCCATGGCGATCCAGTTGATGACGACATGCGAAATGCCGCCGACCCACACGCCCAGCGCCAGCGCATACGCGGGATCGGGAAACCTCTTCAAAATGAACGGCATGCTCGCAAGGATGAGCGCAACGTTGAGCAACGACGGCGTCCATGACGGCGTCGCATAATGCCGGACTGCGAACAACGGGCCCATCATGAAAACCGCCACGCCGATAAAAAACAGATACGGGAAAGTCCACCGCGCCACCGACGTGGTGAGCGCCACATACGCGGGGTCCAGCTTCTTCGCCCCCGTGAGCCACATGAGCTGGTCCGCCCCCGCCAACGGAAGATGCACAAACGCCACGCCCAACGCCGTCATCGCGGCAAGCACAACCAACATGTTGCCCAGCGCAACGCCCACCAATTCGCGAAACGCCGCATCATCGCGCTTCTCTTGCGTCTCGGAAAAAACAGGAATAAACGCCGCATTTGCAGCGCCCTCGCCAATCAACTCGCGAAACATATTCGGAAGGCGAAACGCAATGTTGAAGGCCCCGAAAGAAGCCTCCGGAATCTGCGTCGCGTTGACGATATCCCGTGCCATGCCAAGCACGCGACTCAGCAGCGTGCCCATCGCAAAAACCGCCGCATTCCGCGAGAAATCCGCCTGTTTCGCCTCCTTCTTACTCACGACGCGCGCCTCGGACATACAGCGATTCCGATAAACATGAACGTAAGCGCCAACGCAATCCACGGAAAGAACACAGGGCCGCCGGGCAGCGGGCTTTGCGCCGCCTTGGGCAACGGCAGCGCGCCTGCCAGGCGGTTGCCTTCCTGTATCAGTCGCCCTTCCTTCGCACAGGCAAGCGGAGTAAGAACGCCATAGGGATCGATTATCCCGGTGACCCCGGTATTGCTCACATGCACCATCGGCAGGCGCGTCTCGACGCAGCGCAAGCGCGCAATCTCAATCTCCTCCGGAATCGCGTTGCTCGCCCCAAACCATGCCAGATTAGTGATGACCACGAGAAAATCGGCGCCATCCCGCCGCAGGCGTTCGGCCATCTCGGGGAAAAGCGTCTCAAAACAGATGAGCGGTCCGAATCGCCGCTTGCCCACATCGAAGAGGCGCGCCTCGGCGCCGGACTCGACCTCCCCGATCGACGGGACCACCTTGGATACAAACGGAAGCAGCCTGCCCAAAGGCACATACTCGCCAAAAGGAGCCAAGTGAATCTTGTCGTAATGCCCCGCAACCCTTCCCGAGGCATCCAACAACACGCCGGCATTACGTTCGTTGCCGGTTTCGTCATCTTCGCGAAAGACCCCGGTGAACAACGGCGTGTTTGTGCACGCAGCCATCGCCTGAAGACGGGCGAATATCTCCGGATCGCCGATATCGCGCATGACAAGCGCCTCCGGCCAGACAAAGAGGTCCTGCCGCCCCCCCGTCGCCAACGCCTCC
>JAKJDA010000492.1 GCA_022706165.1 Candidatus Hydrogenedentota bacterium
TTTGGCTTTCGGGTTCAAGGAAGATTCGCAGGAATACAAGGATATGTTGCAGGCGATCACCGATGCCAATGCTTCCGTAGACACCGCGTTCAAAGGCATTGAGGGCGTTCCGCAGGCGACGCTCGACGAAATCAAAAAGAACTGCGGGGACGACCACGACGCTGTTTACGCCGCCCTGAAAGCACTCGGGCTTTCCGACGCGGACGCCTACCGGATCGGCCTCGAAATCCTCAGCCCGACGCGAATCATCAACGCGGCGACGAAAATGATGTACAACAGCGTTGACCGACGGGCTTCCGGACGATGCAGCGACAATTGCGCAATTGAAATCCGACGTCCATGACAAATTCGTCACTCTGACGGATGCGGTGGACGACCAACTTGCCGCAGACATCGCGGCGATCGACCCGTCCGACCCGGACTACGCCGCGAAGGTGCAGGCGCTTGTCGATCAAGCCGCCGAAGTCAAGACGCAACTTGCCGCCTATGAAGTGGAATACAACTCCTTCATCGACACCTACGCGGGCAAAAACGCGGAGACCGTTAAGGCGCACGCTGAGGAACTGCTCAAACTGACCGGAGATGTGGACGCCGTTCTTGCATACATCCGGCAGGCAGAGAACGAAGTGCGCAACGCCGGGAAGACGGCGTTTGATTTGACGTCGAGCGGCGTGACCCTGGATCAGGACACGATCTCCCAGGGAACAAACTACGCTATCGCGAAGAAGAACTCCGGTGTCGCGAATCTTGATGAGCAGTACCAGAAGGACGTCGCAGACCTTCAAGCGCGGCTCCAGTCCGGGCAAATCTCCCAAAAGATCTACGCCATCGAAGAAGGCAAGCTGCGCGGCGACCTTGAGGAAAACAAGGCGGCGGTCCTCGCCGAGTACGACGCGAACCTTAAGGCGATTGCCGACGGCATCGCCAAAGCGTCCGGGAATGCAGGTTGGGGCGATGATGTTCTCGCGGCGGTCAACGCAAGAGATTTTCTCACTCCCATCATGGAGAATATTGAAAACGGCACGTTTGATGCGAGCCAAATCGATACTACTCAACTGCAGAGCGCATTTGCGCAGGCATTCGGTGAGGGCTTCGACCCGGGGGCGCTCACCCAGGAAAACTCCGACACGATCGCCTCCTACATAAACGAGGCGTACGCGACGCTGACATCACAGGCAGCCGAAGGGCTCAACGCCGAGGACGCGCCCCAACCGCTGGTTGATTGGTTCAACGCCCTTATGGACGCCGGGGGGCTCGACGGCATTGATACTTCAACGGCGGAGGCCCAAGTTAAGATTATGGCTGGCAACGTCGGCAGCGCCACGGTCGACGGGTACGCCGATGCCATCGCCGACAACGCTTACAAGGCCAATGACGCCGCCACGGGCCTGGGAGACGGGTCGCTCGGATACCTTCGCAGCTCGCTCGACGTCCAGTCGCCATCGAAAGAGACGGCAAAGATTGGCGGTTACTTTGTGGACGGCATGATCCGGGGCATCACGGCGCGCTCTGGCGCGCTGTACAGCGCCATTCAGACGCTTGCGCGCAACATGCTCAAGACGATGAAGCAGGAACTCGACCAGCACAGCCCATCCCGGAAAACCTATGCAATCGGCCTGAACACCGCGCAGGGCTACATCAACGCGATCTATGACCGGATCGGCGCCGTGCAGGCCGCCACGCGGCGCATGGTGAGCGTGGACGGGATGCAGGCTGGCGCGCAGGTGGCAACGGCACAGGCCGCGCCCGCGCGCGGAGGAGACACGTTCAACATCCGATACTCCGCGCCGCTGGGGCGGAACGAAGTCAACCGGTTCTCGCGCACGCTGGAAACCGTCCGGCGCGAGGCGCTGACGTCGACCGGAAGGAGGCCGTAAATGGCAAATACGATGAACTTTAAGGGCGAGAGCAATCTCGCCCTCGGCGTCGTGGTGACGGCATATCCCGCCGCGCCCGCGCCGCCGGAGCGCGGAGAGTGGGAGGATGTGCTCGGGCGCGAGGGCTCGGTATGGCAGGGCGAGGGCGTATACGAACAGGGGACGCTATCCGTCGTACTGTGGGTGCGCCCGACCGCGAACCTTGCGCGCGTGCGAAACTGGCTTTCGGGCGAAGGGACGCTGACTTTCGGCGCATGGAACTGGTCCATACGCGCGCGTGTGAGTGCCGCGGGCGCCTTCACGCCGTCGCCGCACAATGACGGGTGGACCGTGACGATCACGTTCTCGGTTTTTCCGGCATGGTTCAAGTACCCCGCGGCCCCCGAAATACAGATCGCGGCATCCGGCACGGTGCTCCCAAACCGCGGGCTTGTGGCGTCGAAGCCCTACATCACGCTGGCGAGCACCGGAGACATCACGCTCCAGATCGGCGCGCGCGTGATCGAGATCACGGGGCTATCCGGTTCGATC
>JAKJDA010000493.1 GCA_022706165.1 Candidatus Hydrogenedentota bacterium
GTTCGACACTGTTCCACACGGCGAATTCATGAGCCGCCTGACAAACGACATCGACCTCGTGGCCAACACGCTCGGGCAAGGGATACTCAACTTCATCGGCTCCCTGCTGACTCTCGCCGCGACTTTCGCATTCATGCTCTGGCTCAGCCCCATAATGACGCTCGTGGCGTGCGCCACTTTCCCGCTGACTTTCGTGTTCGGGCGGTTTCTCGTCCGCATATCACGCAAGCTGTTCCGCGCACGCCAGTCGAAGCTGGGCGAATTGAACGGCTTCGCCGAAGAGATGATCTCCGGCCAGCGCGTTGTGCAAGCGTACTGCCGCGAGAATCTGGTTGTCGAACAGTTCAACGACATTTCCGCCGGCCTTCGCGACATCGGCATCAAAGCGGAAACGCTCGGCGGATTCATGGGTCCCAGCATGAACCTGATCAACAACACGGGGTTCATACTTGTCGTCGCCATCGGAGGATGGCTCGCGTTGCGCAGCGAGGTGTCTATCGGCATCATCATCGCATTCACAATCTACACGAAGCAATTCGGACGCCCCATAAACGAACTGGCGATGCAGTTCAACCAAATACAGTCTGCGATAGCCGGAGCGGAAAGGGTCTTCTCCATCCTCGATATGCCGAAGGAAACGGACGAAGGCAAAATCATACTGGAAACAGCAGGGACGAAGGGCGGAATCGTCTTTGAAAACGTGTCGTTCGCATACACTCCCGGCACATGGGTGCTCAAAGACTTTTCCCTGGAAGTCAAGCCGCACACAAAAGTCGCGCTAGTCGGCGAAACAGGATCCGGCAAAACAACCGTCGTAAACCTGCTCACACGCTTCTACGAAACAACGCAAGGGCGCATACTGCTGGACGGCGTCGACATCCGCGAGATCAGCAAGCCCTCGCTCCGCTCATGCATGGCAATGGTACCGCAGGACACGCACCTGTTCAGCGGCACCGTGGCCGAAAACATCGCGTTCGGAACAAAGGGCGCAACGCGGGAGCAAATCGTCGCGGCCGCAAAACTGGCGTACGCCGACATTTTCATCGAGCGCCTCCCGCAGGGGTACGACACGTTTATCAACCAGACGGACACCGCCCTCTCGCAAGGCCAGTGCCAACTGCTTGCAATCGCACGCGCCGCCCTGGCAGACCCGGCGATCCTCATCCTCGACGAAGCCACATCAAGCGTTGACACGCGCACCGAAGTCCACATCCGGAAGGCCATGCTGCGCCTCATGCACGGGCGCACCAGCATCGTCGTCGCGCACCGCCTCTCCACCATCCGCGATGCCAACATGATTCTGGTGATGGACAACGGGCGCATCGCCGAATCCGGCAACCACGAGCAACTAATCGCCCGCGACGGAATCTACGCCGCGCTCTGCCGTCGCTGATGCCGGAACCATGGACAACGTCGTCCCCGTTGTCCATGGCGGCCGCGCACGCCCGCGCCTACTCGCCACGCGCCACCGCGATAATGCCGCTGCGCGAAATGTCCATGATCGTGTACGGGCTGAGCAGCTTTATGAAGTCGTTGACTTGGCTTTCCCTGCCAACGTACTGCAATATAAGCGATTTCTCGCGCACACCGATGATTTCCGCGCGGTAAAGCGTGGCGATTTCCATTATTTCGCCACGCTTGCCTTTCGGGGCGGCAACCTCGATGAGCACAAGCTCCCGCTCAAGATGCTGGAAGGATGTAAGCTCAATGACCTTGATCACATCGACAAGCTTGTTGAGCTGCTTTGTAACCTGCTCGATGACGTGGGAATCGCCATCAAGCGTAATGGTCATCTTTGAGAGCATGGGGTCGGCGCAGGGGCCGACATTGAGCGTGTCGATGTTGTAGCCGCGCCCGGAAAACAGGCCGACGATGCGTGCGAGCACGCCCGGCTGGTTCTCGACTGTTGCATTGATTATGTGTCTCATTGTCGCCTCCGATTTAAATTTTGCGGATCACTTGATCAACCGTCTGCCCAGGCGGAATCATGGGGAAGACGTTGCTGTCCGGCTCCACGATGAACTCCAGCAGGCACGGCTCGGGGGACGCGAACGCCTCCTTGAGCGCCGGGGCGACGTCCTCGACCTTGTCTATGCGCCGGGCTTTCATCCCGTGCGCGTTGGCTAGCATGACGAAGTCCGGCAGATACTTCGGGCGGCAGTTGCCGTCCGCCGTGCAGACGATCTGCTCGTTTGGCGGACGGTTGTCCTGCGTGAGCACGACGGCCGAGCGGATCTGGTTGTAGAACATGTCCTGCCATTGGCGCACGTTGCCAAGATAGCCGTTGTTCAATATGACGATCTTGATGGGAAGCCTGTGCTCGACGGCGACGACAAGCTCCTGCGCGTTCATCTGCATGCCGCCGTCGCCCGTGATGCACACGCAAAGATCCTCCGGGCGCCCCA
>JAKJDA010000494.1 GCA_022706165.1 Candidatus Hydrogenedentota bacterium
AAGAACCCCGAACTGCCTTCGTCGAGTATCTCGACGTGGACCTCATCGCGTTCGACGCCGAGTTTCAAGAGGGCGCTTTCAATCGCTTCCTGGCGCGTTTTCGCCGTGACTTCAATTTTTCGCATCGTTCTCTCCTCGCTTCGTGCGCGGACGCGCGCCGGGACCGCTAGAAACGTGCGGCCGGCTCAGGACTTAGGCTTGGGGGCCCGCTTGCTGTCTTCTTTCGCTTCTTTCGCCATGCGCCGTTTTCGGGCTTGCGCCGCGGCATAGAAGTGCATGCGTTTGCGCGGGGGTCTCTTCGCCGTCACGTCCGCTTGACTCACCTTTATGAGCGGCTGCTGGGCAATGCCCAACAGCGTGCTGACCAATATGTAAAGGTTCAGGCCGGAAGCCATGTTATAACAGATGACGCTGAAAAACACCGGCATCACCGTCATGATGATCTTCTGTTGCGGGTTCTGCGACGGACCCGATGCCGGAACGATTTTCTGACTCACCACCATCGCCAAGGCCATCAACACGGGCAGAATGTTGAAATGGTCCAACGCGCCCCCGAAAAAGGGAATGACCTCCCCGCCGGGAATCCGGAACAAGCGATCCGGCTGCGAAAGGTCCTCTATCCACAAAAACGGCGCGCCCCTCAATTCGAACGCGCTCAACAACATCCGGTACAGCGCGAAAAACACCGGCATTTGCAGCAACATCGGCAAACAACCGCTGAGAGGACTGATGCCGCGTTCGCGGTACAGCTCCATTATCTTCCGCTGTTGTTCTTGCGGATTGTCGGGATATTTTTTCTTGATCTCCTCCATCTCGGGAGCCAAGAGCGACATCCGCTTCATGCTTTTCATGCTCTTGAGCGTCAGCGGGAATAGCGCCACGCGCACCAACACGGTCAATAGAATGATGGCCACGCCGTAATTGGGGATAATGCCGTAAAACCAGTTCAGCAAATTCAACAGGGCCTTGGCGAACCAATCGAGCCACGCCCACGTCGACGATTCATAAAACTTGAGCGCCGTCGGCAACGTCTCCCATGCCATGCCAAGCTGCGTCAAATGCATGGGGCCAAGATACACGTCGCAGACGGTCGAGGCGGTCGCGCCGGGGTCGATCTGGCATCGCGGCGCGCCGATGCCAAAGCGGAATTGCTTGGGATCGCCATAGGCCATGGCCACGCCGTTCGGAAATTCCGGCTTGAATGCGACCAGGAAATAGGCGCTCTTGACGCCCAGCCATTCCGATCCGGGAACCTGGGTAAGGGCGGGTCTGCCGTTGTCGCCCGTCGCGAATTTGGACGTGGCCAGAAACTGGTTTTGCTGGTCTTTGCGCCAAATCAGCGTCTGCGCGATGCCCTTTTCCATGTCCTTCGAGCTGATGTTCGGCCCCCACGCGAGAAAATAGGCGGGCGTCTGATCAAGCCCGAGAATCAGCGGAACGCCGCGGTGATTCTCGATGTCCACGCCAACCTTCACGACGTTGGGCCGATCGGTCAACCTGTAGGATTTGCGCACTGTCATCAGCCCCGGCACGGTCAACGCAAATGTCGCGGACTCGCCCGAAGGATCGACCTTCGCCTCAAACCGGCGATGGTTCAAGACATCGCCCAACGCCGCATCCGAGAAGTACAGGCTGAACGGATACACCGGCTCCGCCGCGTCCGGCTGGTCCGGAACCAATTGGACGGGATCGCCATGCTGTTCGCCAAGTTTGATCAGCGCCGCCTTCAAGCGCGCGCCCGCTTTGGTGAACGTCAAACGCAATTGGTCGTTCTCAAGAACGACCTCGTCTTCCGGCGTCTCCGGGCTGGCGACCGGCGGCAACGCCGCGTTCAGGTCCGGAGCCTCCAACGCGCTATAACGAGGCAACGCCCGCTCCGATAGCGTGTCCTGATAGGCGCTCGTCTCCGCGCCGCGCGAAGTCGCTGGCTGCGCGGCGACGGGCGGCTGCGGCGCCGCGGGTTGCGGGGCTTGGGCGTACTTCGGGAGGAAGTACATCATGTAGAAAAGAAGCCCCGCCATTAACATCAGCGCGACGATGCTGTTGCGCGTCGCGGTCTTGTCTTGATCGTCATCAACCACCGTATATATCCAATATATCCAGGAAGTTAGAGACGGGCTTCATCGCCCGTCCCGTCGCGCGCTGGGCCGCAACGCTCTACGGCACCGGATCGTAGCCGCCCCGGCAAAACGGCTGACACCTCAAGATACGCCACAATGCGTACCCCGCGCCTTTCACCACGCCGTGCTTCGTAAGCGCGCCAATCGCATACTGCGAACAACTGGGCAAGAACCGGCACTGCGCCCCCAGCAAGGGGGACAGCATAAGCTGATATGCGCGAATGCACGCCACCAGCAGCCTAACCATGAATCATGCCCTCTCGCCTCAGCAAATCGCGCACC
>JAKJDA010000495.1 GCA_022706165.1 Candidatus Hydrogenedentota bacterium
CGAAAAACAGACCTGGAACTATTATGTGCGCCGGTATTACAGTCACTACGAGCCGAAATTCGACGAATCCTTCGACCCCATCGAGACGCGCGAGGTCGAGGTGATCGACGGCAAGGCATCCGCGAAATTCACCGTGCCCGAATGGGGCCGCTACCGAGTCCGCGTTCATAGCGACGCAACGCCGCAATTCAGCACGCTTCCCTTCAACCGTTACTGGCGCGATCGCATCGAACTGACCGATTCCAACCGGCCCAGCCTTATCAAGGTCGCGCTCGACAAATCCCTCTATGCGATCGGCGAGGATGCGGCGGTCCGGATCGAATCGCCGTTTGACGGACAAGGGATCGTCGTGGTGCAGCATGAATCAATCCAGGAAATGATCCCGGTTACGATCCGGGATGGCGTCGGCGCGACAACGGTGCGCGTAACGCCGGACCTGTTCCCGAACGCATGGATCGAGGCGACGGTCATTCACGCCGTCCAGACGGACCGCCGGCAGACCTATCCCTTCTCGAGTTTCGCAGCGATACATCTGCCTGTCCGCGATCCCAAACGCATACTCACGGTGGATTTCCCCAATCTGCCGCAGGAGGTTCGCCCTGCGACCGAGACGCGGTTCGAGGTCGAAGTGCATGATGCCGCAGGCGCGCCGGTCCAGAGCGAAGTGACGCTTGCGGCAGTTGACGAGGGGATTCACGCCATCACCGACTACAAAAACCCCGATCCATATGCGTGGCTGTCGCGAACGCGAAAGCCTGATTACCGTCGCGCGCACTACTATGACAAGGTGGCCTACGATTTTGCGCAGCCGCATATCGGCGGCGATGCCGAGTTGGCCGCGCGCGCGGGCGTGAACGACGAGACCTGGATCAAGCCAGTGGCGCTTTGGTCGGGCGCGGTGCAAACCAATGTGGACGGCAAAGCGTCTGCCACGTTCGCCCTGCCCGAATTCACGGGGCAGTTGCGTCTCGTGGCGGTCGCGGCGGATATGTATGCCACGGGCGCAAAAGGCGCACAGTTCTACGTGCGGCGGCCGTATTCACTGCGCACGAGCATGCCGCGTTTCCTGTTGCCCGGCGATCAGGCGCGATGTCGCGCAACCGTTTTCAATACGACGGATACGCCCTGCACGGCGCATGTGGCGTGGACGATTTCCGGCGCCTTGCAGGAAGCATCCGGGGCGCAGGATGTGAACGTGCCCGCGCGCGGCGAAGCCAGTTTCGCGGTTCCGGTGGCTGCGAACAATGAGATCGGCCAGGGAGAAGTCCGATGGGAGACCTCCGTGTTCGACGCCGAAGGAAAGGAGATCGAGCGCTTCGCCGAGCCTGCGCCGCTGCCCGTCCGCCCGCCCGCTGCGTACCAAACGGCGCATTCCGCAATGGTCCTCCAGCCGGGCGAGACCCGCGAGGTTCGGAACGATCAATTCGTCGAGGACGAGCGCGCATCGCTCGAAATCAGCGTGAGCGGCAGCCCCCTCCTCCAAATCGAGCCCGCGCTCCAATACCTTATCGGCTATCCCTACGGCTGCGTCGAGCAGACCGTCTCGCGCCTGATGCCGCTGTATCTGCTGCGTCAAAACGCCGCGATCGTGAATTCCGAACTACTGCGCCGAGAGCCGGTGGACCTCTACCTCAAAGCGGGCATCACCCGTCTTTTCGCGATGCAAACGCCCGATGGAGGACTGAGCTACTGGCCCGGCGGACAACCCCCCTACCCCTATGGCAGCATCTACGCACTCCATTTTCTCACGCTCGTCAAACGGGACCGCGAGATCGAGCCCGCCGCAGAACCGTTCGCCGCGCTTCAACGATATGTGCGCAACGTCGCGGAAGGAACGTTCCTCCCGGACGAGGACGCATATGAAAAACGTCACGGCGACGCTTTCCTGCGGGCGTATGCGTTGTACGCGCTCGCCCTCGACGGCGATGCGAAGGCTCTTCAGGCGTTGTCGCAATGGGACGATGCCCGGCTTCCGGAAGTTGCTCGCTGCCTGATCGCTGCGGCTTTGGCGCAGGCGGCTGGCGATCTCGAACGCGCGCAACGCATTCTTGCCGACGCCCCCGCCGCCCCCGACGGCCCGCTCGATGATCACATGCTTTTGGACTCGCCTGTCCGCACGGACGCGATCAGATTGATTGCGCTGTGTCAACTCCACCACGATCCGAAAGGGATGCGGGAGACGGCCCAACGCCTGGTCGAACATGTGAAGGCCTACCCGAACGGGCGCACCACGCAGGAGGCCGCTTTCGTCATCTCGGCCTTGTCGGCATATCTGACCCGTGTGGCTCCGGATGTCTCGAAGGCATCGGGAACGGTTGCGATCAACGGAGAACAGCAAACGGTTCACGGCGCGAACGTTCATCGGGACAAGCGGCGGGGCGCGGGCAGCG
>JAKJDA010000496.1 GCA_022706165.1 Candidatus Hydrogenedentota bacterium
AGAAACTTCGCCGCCTGTCCGCCCCGCCGTCGTGACGCCCGCCGCGCGGCCCGCAGCATCGCATGCATTCATCTTCGGGTAGGCGCCACGTGGCCGTACGGCTTGCCGTTCGGCTATGTTTCCTTCCCCAAGACAGTTCGCCGGGATCAACAGGATGAACGCGGATAGGATATTTTGAAAATATCCGCGTATCTCTGCGTTCCTCCCTGCGAAGTTATTTTGCCGCCGGGCGCCACGCACCCTACCGTCGCAGAATCGCCGCGGAACAATCGCGGCCAAGGATCGCCGTGAGACACACCGTCCACAGACAGAGGCCCCCCAGGAATCCAAAGCCCGGTTCGTCGACCATCACGGACAGGCCGGCGAATACGATCCACGAAATGCCCCAGGTAGCTGACCCGAGAAGGATCAATTGAACCAGTTGTCTCGTGGCGCCGGGTTTCCGCCGCAACTCCGTCGGAAGCAACATCCGGCCAATGATCCCGCCTCCCGCGAGTGACAAAAGCGTTCCGCCCACAAAAATCATTCGGAGAATATTGTCCTCCGTCCCCAAGCCGTAAAGAGGCGCGGAAGGAATTTCCCGCAACACGGCGAGGGATTCCTCAAGCCCCCAGATGGCCTTCTGCACCTGGGTTGCATGGACGCTGGTCGATGTATGCAGATAGACGTTCACGCAGAACCACCACGTGACGAAGGAAGCCGCAAAGACCAGGAGGGGGACAAACCACCCCGGAGGCTTGCCCAGCCGCTTGTATCGACGAATTGGGAAAATCCATTCGAACGGTCTCATCTTCGCATTCCGACAATGATCGAGCCATGTATCCGTGCAGGCTGAGTCGAGGCCAAAGGCCGAGGACCCACCTTCTTTTTTGTTCGCGGTGTTCGCGAAGTTCGCGGCCATTCTTCACTCACGCAAAATCCATTCTCAGCTGCGAACAACGCGAACTGCACGAACAAAACACATCGTTCCGATGGGTGCCACGGTCAAGGCCGACGTTGTCGCTCGGGCTTGACCGTGCGGAAGACACCCTCAAGCCCACAACGCTTGAGGGTGGCACCCCGCTATCCTACGAACTACGGGATAATTTCACTTCCACGGCGCGGGTGGGAGGCCGGCCTGTTTCTGGTACGCGCAGATTTCGCCCGTGTGATGCTGGAAGTGGCGCAGGGCGTAGACCACCCATTCGAGCGTGGTGGCGGCATGGACGTCGGGCATGGGCGTGGCCAGCCCCGCGTCGCCGACGCCGTCCAGCCAGGCCATCGTCTTGTCGCGGACCTGCGAAAGATACCGGAGCATGCTCTCCTGCGAGGGCGTTTCGTTGTCCGACATCTCCCAGACCTTCTTCCCGAGATTCTCGAGGATCGACAGGTCCCGGCAGGTGTAAATCTCCGCGCACTGGAGCGCGTGGGCCGTGGCGCGGGCCGGGCCGTCAAACGGCGACTTGCCCCGCCGCCAAACGTCCTCGCGAAAAGAAGGGATCGCCGCCTCCAGGACGGCAAAGGCGTTCGTGAATTGCATCTTCAACGATTCCGTCAACATGTTGGCCTCCCGCATTGCATCATGATTTCCCGCGCGCGGACGCGCCGCGCACTTGAACACTCAGTCAGGAACTATTCGCCTTTCGTGACGATATCGCAAATACACGTCAACAAAGCCGGCGCCAACGGCAACGAGAAATCCAATGATCGCCGCACCAGGGCCGGCCGCATATCCGAGCGCAATATCCCCCTGTTTCAGAGCATCGGATACGGAGCCAAATGCCGTCACTTTGTCGTCAGAACGCAATATCAGCGTCAGATTGACGAGGCCGAGTATGCCAACCATGATGCTGGGCCAAATGGGAAACCGTGTCTTACATAAACAGAGGACACTGGAAATGCATCCGACGATCGCCAACACCAACGTGATGTACCCATAATGCCAGCCGGGGTGTCCTGCGTCCTTTCCGGTCTGCGGAGGCATTGTGATGACGAAATAACCATAATGGGAATCCCCGGGCATGATCTCGCTGCGATGTGTCCTGCTGCCGGACCAAATGAGAAAAAACGAAAGGATTGCGGCCGCGAAAGCAAGCAACGCCACACTCCTGATGGCGATCAGCACCGGCTTCCGCATTTCCCTTGAAACCGTATTCGACGTGGGCGCATCACCGGACTTATCTGCCGCTGTCGTCGATCCGGTCGATAGGATTGTTTCGGTCGGTGTTCGTTGAAGATTCGGAACCATGACTTGGCGCCCACAGGAAGGACATCTGTCATGCTTCCCCACAAGCGAATCCGGCGAACTTAATTGCTCTCGGCACGTCGGACAAGAGTAATCGATCATTCGTCATCTCCTGTTTTGACCCCAATGGTGTCTGCAACTAAGAGCGCCTACCCAAATAACGCG
>JAKJDA010000497.1 GCA_022706165.1 Candidatus Hydrogenedentota bacterium
AGAGCGATTCCTCAAGATTGGCGCCCGTGACAGAAAGCCCGTGAATCAAGCCCGCGCGGATGGCGGGGGCAAGAGAAATGCCGAGCTGCGCCGATGACATCGCGCCCGCGATGGCCCAAAACATGCGGCCGCCGCTTTCGATATGTCGCCAGTAGGCCAGCAAGGCATCACGTGTTGCGCGCGCATTGAAGCTCTTGTAGTTCTCCAGCACGAAATTCAAGACGGGCAGTTTCTCGGCCGACATGTTTGAGTCTCCTCTCTTTCTCCGGAACGTCATCCTGCCCGTTCAGCAACTTTGGGCAGTGTCTTCTAGCACGATGCCACACAACAAAACCACGTTTCCGTCATTTCTGGCAACACGAAAAGTCCCGGGGAAGTATCCCCTCAGTGACGTGGGGGGGGCGAGGGTTTTGGGCTTGTGATGTTTCAAGGAGTCCGGGCGTTCTTTTTTTGTGTTGACGGTAGGTATGTAATAAGATATACACACCATCATGAAAATACATCGAGTCCCGACGGACGAACAACGCAAGCGGTTCTTCAGGCAGATCGCCAAGCTCTGGCCGGTGGCGAAGGGGTCTGTGGCCGAAGTGCGCAAGCCGTGCACGCGGCCGGGCTGCAAGGCCTGTGCGGAAGGCCGCAAACATCCAGCCTTCATCCTCGGCTACAAGCAGGCCGGGAAGCGGCGCTGTCTTTATGTACCGGCGGATCGGGTGGCCGCGTTGCGCAAGGCCATCGCCAACGGTCGACGCATTGAGCAGTTGCTTTCCGAGTATGGCGCCGAGATGGTCAAACAGGCGCGGAAACAGCGATAGCCATCCATGATCCACGGGCGCGCCACCACTCGTTCGGACTGGACGATCTGCACCGCCTGCTTGCAGAAGCAGCAGAAGATCGATCGGCTCGAAGAGGAACTGCGCCGCGTGAAGGCCAAGCTGCGCTACCAGGAACGCACCGCCCGGGAAGGCCCCTTCGGCGCTTCGACGCCTTCGTCCAAAATTCCGATCAAAGCCAACAGCTTGGAGGAACATCAGGCCCGCAAGGGCGGCGCCAAGCCCGGCCATCGCGGATACGGTCGTCGGGTGGCGCCACCGGAACAGATCCATCGCACGCTCTCGGCCCATCTTCCCGCCTGTTGTCCAGACTGCGGAACCGAACTCCAACACCGGGGCCGCCGCCGCAGGACGGTGCTCGACGCCCAACCCCTGCGAGCGGAGAGGCAACTGTGGCTGCTGGACGTCAAACGCTGTCCGAAGTGTCGCAAGACATTCCGCGCGAAGCCCCCAGGGGTTCCATCCAAGGGGCTATTGAGCAATCGGCTGTTGGCGGTCGTGGCGATAGAGCATTATCTGCACGGCCGTACGCTCGGACAGCTTCAACGCCAGTTGGGCGTCGGCTACGGGGCGATCTGCCAGGCCATGCATGCCTTGGCCAAGCGGCTCGCGCCGGTGATGCCGCGGTTGCTCCGGGACTATCGGGCGGCCTTGGTGAAGCATGCCGACGAAACCGGATGGCGTAGCGACGGACGCAGCGGGTATGCCTGGCTGTTCTGTACCCCGCGGCTGAGTTTTTTCCGGTTTCGCAGCAGTCGTTCCGCCCAAGTCGCTCACGAAGTGCTCGGTGCCCAACCCCTGCCCGGCACCTTGGTGGTGGATCGCTATAACGCCTACAACAAAGCCCCATGCGCCATCCAGTACTGCTTCGCCCATCTCTCCCGCGACATCGAGGATCTACAGAAGGCCGACCCCGAAGACCCGGAGACGAACCGCTTCGTCGAAACCGCCTTGCCACAGCTGGCCGCCGCCATGAGCCTGCGAACTCTCAAGTTGTCCAAACGCCAGTTCCTCAAGCAGGCGGCGGCGCTGCGTCGCCAAATCCAGATGACCATGCAGGCTTCCGCCTCAAACCCAGGCATCCAACATATCCAGAATCTCTTTCGTGAAAAGAGACACCGAATGTTCCGCTGGACCCTCGATCCTGACATCCCAGCCGAAAACAACCGCGCCGAACGTGAACTGCGCCCCTTGGTCATCGCCCGTAAGCTCAGCTTCGGTTCCCAATCCGAGGCCGGAGCGGCTACTCGCGAAACCCTCATGAGCGTGCTGCTCACCCTGCAGAAGCGATCCTCCGATCCGCTCGCCACCCTTACCACCACGTTGGACGCCCTCGTCGCCAAACCCAAGGCCAATGTCTACAGACTGCTCTTCGGCTCCGACACTTCGTGAGCGCAACCCATCGCGCCAACGCCCTTCGGCCTGCTTGACGCTACCCTCGCTCCCCCCACGTCACTGAGGGGATACGAGGAGGGGTTGAAATGTCATTGCCCGGGGCCCTTCTGTGTGGTACCCATGACGGCATGGGCGGTCGATTGCCCCTTGCATGAACACCA
>JAKJDA010000498.1 GCA_022706165.1 Candidatus Hydrogenedentota bacterium
GACCAAGCCGACGCAGCACAGCGTCCGCGCCCTGCGCGACATCGGCATGCAGCCGCAGGTCGTCGTGTGTCGCACCGGGTCGCACGAACTCGGCGAGGATCAGGCGCGCAAGATCGCCATGTTCTGCAACGTCACGCCGGACGGCATCATCGGCGCGCCCGACGTTTCCCCGCTGTATGCGATTCCGCTCAGTCTCAAAAAGCAGAAACTCGACGACACCGTGTTGCGTTCGCTCGACATCGACGCTCCCGAGAGCGATCTGACGGAATGGACTCGTATCGTTGAGCGCTTGAAATCTCCCGCGCATACGCTTCGCATCGCGGCGGTGGGCAAGTATACGGGTCACGACGACGCCTACAAGAGCATCAACGAGGCCTTTGTGCACGCGGGCATCTGGAACGACTGCAAGGTTTCCCTCCAGTGGGTTGACTCCGAGCAGTTCGAGAACGGCGTTGATCCCGAGGAATATCTCAAGTCCTACGACGGCGTTCTGATCGGTCCCGGCTTCGGATCTCGCGGCATCGAGGGCAAAATCAAAGCCGTCAACTACGTTCGCGTCACGGGAAAGCCTTTCTTGGGCATTTGCCTGGGCATGCAAATCGCCATGATCGAAATGGCACGCAACACGTTGGGGCTTTCGGATGCGAATTCGACCGAATTCAACCCCGAAACGCCCGACCCCGTGATTTCCTTGTTGTCGGAGCAGCGCGGCATTCGGGACATGGGAGGCACGATGCGTCTGGGGGCATACCGTTGCGAATTGCAGCCGGGCACAAAAGCCCGCGCGGCATACGACGCAGACGTCATTGAAGAGCGACATCGGCACAGGTACGAATTCAACAACCTGTATCGTGAACGTTTCGAGGCAGAGGCGGGGGTCGTGTTCAGCGGCATCAATCCGCGCACGGACCATGAGTTGGTGGAAGTGATCGAGCTACGCGACCATCCTTGGTTCTGCGCCTCCCAGTTTCATCCGGAGTTCAAGAGCACGCCGCTCAGACCGCAGCCCCTTTTCCGGGATTTCGTTAAAACGGCCTTGGCGCTCCAACAGTCCGCGCGTAAACCTTGAAAATGGGATATGGGCCCCTTAATCTCACTAGGGATGCAGAAGGGGCCAGTTCATGTCCAGCGATGACAAACGGCTGTTCCAAATGGCGCTGTCGTACCGCCAAAAAGCGGCTTCCCTCCGAGAGACGCGCGCCGGGCGGCGTCACCTGCGCGCCGCACAATCCGTCCTGAAGAGCCTGCGCGGCCTTCAGTGCGACCGGTTGCGCACAATCGAACGCCAGATCCGCCGGGAAGGCAATGCACAGCTTGAGTTGAGCCGTCTCCTCTCGACTGGACGAATGACCGCAGGCAAAGCAAACGAAGCGAGCCGACGCATCGCCGCGCAGATTGCGCAGCTGCACGACGAAGCCGCTTCGCGGCGTTTGCTCGTTCAGGCCGAATTTCCCGAGGCTGTGGGCGGTTTTGTGGACAAGCCCTTGGATGCCTATGGGGAGGACTTTTCAGAGGCGGTCTATTCTGCAAGCACCTTCATCGCGTGGGTTCTGATCGCCATGCCAGCGGCGATGGCCGCCAGCGTCTTGCTGCCTTGGCCGCTTCCCTCGCACGGTCTCTTTTCCCTTCTGGCCCTGCCGCGTCTGTTTGTCGATCCATTCGCGCCGGACTCGACCGCAACCGCCCCGCTTCTTTCGATCCTTGGTTTGCCGTATGCGTCGCTCCCCTTGTTGGCGCTGGCGGCGTTGCGCTATCCCGCCGCGCGGTATATGGGTTGGGGACTGCTGCTGTTGGGAGCGACCCTCGCTTGGATGAGTTGTCTGCCTGTGGGTGCGGCCGTATTGCACGCCCCCTCGATGCAGGACCATGCAGCGTTGTGGCGGCTGATTGGACTGGGGCCCATCGTCTATTGTGCAGGAGGCATCTCGATTGCTCTTGTCGGTGCACAGCGCATCCGATCCATGCAGGACGTCGTGCACACGACCCTTATCGGCGCGGCGGTCTTGACCGCCTGGGTCGCGGCGATTTTCGCCATCCCGCTCGTCCCTATGCTGTTGCCCGCTTCCCCAAACGATCCCGAAATCGCCGCCTCGCTGCGCGATCCCGCGAGCGGCGTCATCTACGTGGAAATCCTGAACAACGACCGTCGCGCCATCACGCTGCGCACGGCGACTGCCAACGAGCGCGGCGCTCCCGGAATGATCGACGCACAGGTTTGGGTGTCCGAACTCGACTCGCAAGACTTCATACGGGTCTCAGACCCCTCGGCCTGTTGGATTTCCGCTGGAAACGCGGCGATCGCCCCATTGTCCTCGATCGTGATTGCGCCTCATGCCACGCAGCGTCTCGTGTTCGATGCGCGCCGGTTGCTGGAG
>JAKJDA010000499.1:0-2111 GCA_022706165.1 Candidatus Hydrogenedentota bacterium
GCCTGCACCGGTTCCACACGCGACTCGCCCGTCTCGATCTCTTGACTGCCCTGAACCCAGCCCTCGTATCCGCCATCAAGAAGAGAGACGTCATCGTAGCCAAGATATTCGAGCGCCCAAAACAGGCTCGTCGCCGTGCGCACATCCTCGGGACGTGCCGCCGATCCATAGATGACAATCCGCCGAGTTGGATCCAACCCAGCCGCCGCCACGGAAGCGCGTAACGCATCCGCAGGCTTCATGGGACCGGCGTATGGACCGGCTCCTGTGGCAAGCGTCGTTCCGTCAAGATGCGCAGCCCCCTTGATGTGCCCCTTCGTGAACAACTCCTTGGGGCGAACATCCACAAACAAAACATTCTCCATCGAGGCCAAATCGCCAGGATAGACGAGCAATTTCTGACCGGAAATTCCTGCAGCAACAACCAAACACAGCGCCATGATCTTCATCGGAACCATCCTCTTTACCTGCAAAACATCACCCAACACAAAGATCGGGATTATCGCATAAACCCGCAGTCATGACAACTTAATCAGAAGCCGCGGCCCCGTCGGCTACGGCCTGCCGCGACGCGATACGGGCAGACGTGTTGCCGCGAGATGACGGGCCGCATCGCCTTCGGCGCAGGGAATCAGTTTTACATGAAGCGAAACGACTCCCGGCTCCACGGAAGAAGTGGAGCCGGAAGCAGCGACGTCTAGCCTCATCTCGTCGCTCTCCGCAGAGATATCCGGGTCCTGCGCATAAAAACGCAACGCTAGCGCATAGGGATCGGCGAGATCCTCATCGGTGCGATCCGTAAGCACAATGTTGTGCGCTTGCGTACGGATTTCCGAAACAACCAGCCCATTCCCCGAAGCATCCCCAAACGCAAGCGCCGGATTGTCGGGATGCAAGGGTTCCAGGATCGACTGCCACAGTCGTCCCGTAGGGGCGACGTTGTTATAGAGAGCCCATCCGCCCCAGCGCATTGTGCGGTCCCACCGGTAATTCTTCTCGGGAGGAAAGGGGAAATGCCGTCGCAACAAGCGATCATCAAGCAACGCCGTCTGCCCGGAAACCAGCCAACGACGCGCGTTATTGACAACAAGTTCGGGCGTCCGATCTGCCGCCGCTTCCGTCAGGTTCATATCGATCACAACTGCGCCTTCTCTCCACCGCATGCGAATCGCGCCATACGGCGACGAAAGGATCGTTTCCTCTCTGGACGTTTCCGCAACCCATGGTCCGGGGCCGGCTGTGAATTGCGCGCGGATTTTACCCACACGGACCATGATGCCCAAGGAATCCGCCTCGGCGCTGAAAGACGCAACAGGAAGGTTTTCGCTGGGCTGTTCGCCGGCAAAACGGACCGTGGGAATCGCGCCGATCGGCTTGGCTCCGATCCGCATCAGCGCAGTCGCATACGGTTCCAGTCTCCATGCAAAACACCCATCCACAACAGACGCCTGCCGTCCCGAAACAGCGTCGTAGACGATCTCATCGCATAAGGCAAGGTCTGCAGGAAGATGAATTTTTTCCTGAATTGTCTTTCCGGACAAATTGGAAAGCCCCAACGCATGCGTGCGCGCGCCGCGCCGAAGACACGAGAAAACCTCTGGAGCGACATCCACCGCCAGATAGTCCACCCTGCCGCTCACAAACTCCGGCACGCGCCGACGCGCCCAGTTCATCACGCGCAAGGCTTCGAAGGCGCCGACCTCTTGTTCCTGATAGAGCATCGGAATGCCTGGCGCCATCAGGCATACTCCGTGCAGGGCCTGCGCCAATCCAGCGCCGTAGCGGTAATCGACGCGCCCCGACTCGCAGTAGGTGTCATGGTTGCCCAACGTGCGCAGCAGCAACGCTCCTTCCGGCAATGACCCGCGCTCGCGCTCGAAGAACTCACGCAAACACTTGGTCATTTCGGCAGGGGATCCAATGAGCCCCGGAATATGACGCCCCATCAACATCCAAAGTTTATGGTCGTATCCGACGGGCGATAGGGGGAAATGTTCGACATTATTCCAGTTCTCCGGAATGATGACCGGCCTTCTGATCCATGGCGTCATGCCGTCGCGAATCGCGGCAAGCATTTCAACGGAACCCGCCAGCGTCGAATAGGATGCGTG
>JAKJDA010000499.1:2131-2374 GCA_022706165.1 Candidatus Hydrogenedentota bacterium
CCGCCGTACGGAGCGGCGAGCGATCCGTCGCGCGCGCGCGTCCACCACGCCTCAAAGGGCTTCGTCTGAACAGATTGCCCCCCATGCGGCACCACTTCGCCAATGATGCGCAATCCATCTTGGCGCAGTTGGTTGGTCAAACGCCGCAACGCCTCCGGGCCGCCAAGAATGGGATCAATTTCCAGGCAATCATTGGGATCATAAAGGTTCCACCCCCCCTTCATGGGATTTGGCGGAGATTTA
>JAKJDA010000049.1:0-12044 GCA_022706165.1 Candidatus Hydrogenedentota bacterium
GGCGATGTCCTGAGTTTGGACAAATGGATTCACCGCGACGTCGCCAGCGGATGACGTCGCCTTGGCGGGCGATCCCCCGAGTTCCTTTCGTTTGGCGGTGTCGCACGTGACACACAAAAGGGCCACCGCGCCTGCCAAAAGTATACTGTGTACAAGTATGCGCATTGTCGTACTGTCTTGCCTTACGCATAATATACGGGATTTTCTGCGAAAAGTCCAGCACAAACGTATGCAATCAAGAGAAGCCGTGGCCATGAATCCACGTCCGCCCTGGATCAATAAATTATGGGGGTTTCGGATTAGCGAGCGGGGGCGGAAATGGCCGGGCGCGGCTCTCGGGCTTTGACAATGGCCGGAGCCGGTCGGCGCTCCTCGTCACGGGCTTGGATGCCGACGTTGAGCAAAATGCCGATCAGCGTCAGGTTGACAATCAAGGCGGTTCCGCCGGAGCTGATGAAGGGAAGCGGCAGCCCCTTGGTGGGGAGAAGTCCGGTGACGACGCCCATGTTGAAGGCGGCCTGAAAGCTAATGCACATCGCGATTCCCGAGGCCAGGAGAGTGCCCAACAAGTCGCGCGCGGACAAAGCGATCCGCACGGCCAACACGAGAAGCGCCGCGAATAGACCTACGACAAATAGCGTGCCCGCCAATCCCAGTTCTTCGCCCAACACGGACATGATGAAATCGGTATGCGCGAAAGGAAGGTAGAACAGTTTCTGTTCGCTGGCTCCCGGTCCCTGACCCAGCAGACCGCCCCGGGCGAAGGCCGCCCAGGATTCGATGAGTTGCAGCCCTTCGTCGCTGCGGTACTCCCAGGGCCGGGTGTACACCTGCCACCGTTCCCATCGGTAATCGTTTGACCGGATCAGCCAGTAGCAGAGGCCGGCGCAAGGAACCACGCTCACGAAAAGATGGAGCCAACGCGCCCCGGCCATGGTCATGAGCATGAGGGTTGTCATGCCGAGAATTACAGGGCCGCCGAGGTCTTGTTCCGCGAGGACAAGCGCGGCAAAGGCCCCGGCCACGATCATGGGGGGCGCATAACCTTTGAAAAGGGATCGGATGTGGCGTTGGTTCTCGGAGGCGATGACGGAAACGAGGACGATGACCGCGATCTTGGCCAATTCGGAGGGCTGAAAACGGAATCCAAACAGGGACAGCCAACGACGGGCTCCGTTGACTTCGTCGCCGATGAGCAGCACCAGGACGAGCAACGTGGCGACGAAGAGCGCTCCCGCCCCTAGAACCAGTCGGTTTGTGAAAATGTGGTAGTCCACGCGCAGGGCGATCAACATGCACAACAGTCCCGCGGCGACAAAGAGCAGTTGCCGCCAGAGTTCGCCGAAGGGATCGCTGCTTTGAACCGAAGCGGCGCTGTATACCATCAATACGCCGACCAGGACGAGGGCCAAGGCCACGTTGATCGCGAAGACGGAGGTTTTTTTCATGACTGGCTCTCCTGAAGGCGCTCGCGCACGCAGGCTTTGAAAACGCGGCCACGCTCTTCGAAATTTCGGAACATGTCGAAACTCGCGCACGCAGGCGATAACAACACGACGTCGCCAGGAACGGCGGCCTGAGCCGCAAACGCCACGGCGTCGCGCATGGTCAGAGCACGCCGCGCAGGCGTCAGGTCGCCAAACGCTTCTTCCAATAAAGGCGCATCCTCGCCCAGCGTCACCATGTGCTTTACGCGTTGGGCCACCAATGGGCGCAACGGACGATAGTCCGCGCCTTTTCCGCGTCCGCCTGCGATCAGCACGACAGGAGCCGAGAAGCTTTCGAGCGCCACTTTGAGGCTGTCGATGTTGGTGGATTTCGAGTCGTTGAAGAATTGTACGCCGTGCGCTTCGGCGACGAATTCAATGCGGTGCTCGACGCCGCGGAACGCGCGAAGACCTTCGAGAGTCTTCTCCCAATCGAAGCCGCCGGCGCGCATCATGCTGAGGGCGGCAATCGCGTTTTGCAGATTGTGTCGTCCAGGCAGTTGGATGTCGCTCGCTCGGGCGATTTCTTCGCCGCCCATGCGAATCGCGCCGGCGTCGAACCACAGACCGTTTTCTTGGCGCGCCGTGAGACTGAACGGCCAAATGCGCGCGGCGGTTCCGTCGGCCATCGCCTCCACCCGCGGATCGTCGGCGTTGATGATCGCCGCGTCCTCGGCGGTTTGGCAGGAAAACAGCTTGCCTTTCACGCGGACGTATTCCTCGATCGCGCCATGGCGGGCGAGATGGTCGTCGGTCAGGTTGAGCACGGCGCCAATCCAAGGACGGAACGCGTCCGCCGTTTCGAGTTGGTAGCTGCTCACTTCGAGCACGATGAATTCGGGAGCCGGAGCCGCCATTGCCGCTTCCGACAGGGGATGGTCGTTGTTGCCGGCGAGCAAGACGCTGTGGCCGCATGCCGCCACCATCGCGCGGAGCAATTCCGTCGTCGTGGTCTTGCCGTTGGTGCCGGTGACGGCAAGAATGCGGGAGGAGCAATGGCGCGAGGCGAATTCCATTTCGCCCATGACGGTCGCTCCGGCGGCGCGCGCAGCTTCGATGGGCGCGATGCGAGGCGACACGCCGGGACTAGGTATCACGAGGGATGCGCCCTCAAACGCACGGGCGGTATGGCCGCCGCATTCGTATGAAACGCCGAGTGCGTCGAGAATCTTCGTTTCCTCGAAGAACTCGTCGGCGGGTTTCGTCTCGGTCACATAGACCGTAGCGCCCTCGCGCAACAGCAGGGGCGCGAGCGCAAGGGCCGTGCGGCCCATGCCAACCAGCGTCACTTTTTTTTCGTGGACATTCACAACGTCACCTCAGTTTCAGGGTGGCGAGACTCATCAACGCAAGGACCAAGGCAATGATCCAAAACCGGATGGTCACTTTGGTTTCCGACCAGCCCAGCAGTTCGAAGTGGTGGTGCAAGGGGGCCATGCGGAACACGCGCACATGCCGGAACTTGTACCAACCCACTTGAATCATGACGCTTAGCGCCTCGATCACGAACAGCCCGCCGACAAGAATGAGCAGCAATTCCTGTTTGGTCAGGACGGCCATTGTCCCGATCGCGCCGCCCAGCGCGAGCGAACCGGTGTCGCCCATGAAGACCTCTGCCGGATGCGAGTTGAACCATAGAAAACCGAGCCCCGCCCCCAGCAAGGCCGCGCCGAACACGGTGAGTTCCGATGCCTCCGGAACGTGTATCAAGAAAAGATAGGTGGCCCAATCTGCGCGGCTGACGATGTAGGCGATGGCGGTATAGGCGGTAAGGGAGACGATGGAGGCTCCTGCGGCAAGTCCGTCAAGACCGTCGGTGAGGTTCACGGCGTTTGACGCGCCGACTATGATGAAGATGACAAAGGGAATGTAGAGCGCGCCGAGAGGAATCAGCACCCATTTCAGTCCGGGCACTTCGACGCGCGTGTGGACTTGCGTTGTGCTCGGCCAAAACGAGGCGGGAAATTGGCGTTCGAGGAGCATGCGGTTGAGACGCTGCCGATCGCGCTCGTCGAGCTGGCTGGGCCCGCGGGCGAGGAGTTGGGCGAGTTCCTTTTCGGCGGGCGGAATCTCCGCAGCGATTCCGGAGGCGAGGTCGGTCTTTGCCAGGATTTTGTTGATGGCGTGAAGCAAGCGGCGCTGCTGTTCTGGGTCGCCCGGATCGGTCAAGGGGGCGCTCGCCAACAACGCCGCGCCTTCGGCGCTGGCTTTCACGGACAACATATCCGCAACATCACGCATGCCGCGCCAATCCCGGATGTCTTCGGCGATGAAATGGCCGCGGCTGAGGGCGATGGGATAGCAGTAGAGGACGGCTCCCAGCATGAATCCGGCGAAAATTTGGCCCGCAAACTTGGCCTTGGCGCTCAACCCCTCATTTTGCTTGCGCCGGAGCTTGAGATAGTCGTCGAAAAATCCCACGCCGCCCAGAACCAGAAGCACCAGCGCCGCTAACAACACGAGACGGTTGCTCATACGCGCCCACAAGAGGAGAGCCGTCAAAGTGGAGAGCAGGATCAAGACGCCACCCATGGTGGGAGTTCCGGCCTTGTTCTTGTGGAGTTCGTGCAAGTCGGCGACATGGGCCTTGCGGATGTATTGGCCGATTTTGAGGCTATGCAGCAAACGAATCACGGTGGGGCCTATCGCGAGGGAAATGGCGAAGGCGGTCAACGCGGCGGCGCCCGCGCGGACGGTCAAATAGGTAAACACATTGAAAACGCTGAGGTGCGGCACCAAATGCAGCGCAAGATAGTAGAGCATTTTCCGGTCCTATGGGTTCAAGGGCGCTTCACGCCCTGGCGAATGTGGCGAATCGCACGGCGTTTCTGGCGCGTATTTGTCCTGCAACGCCTGAATCACGCGCTCCATGCGCATGCCGCGCGATCCCTTGACGAGAAGCAGGTCTCCCGGCGAAGCGACAGCATGGATCGCATCGGCAATGGCTTGATGGGAATCAAGAACTTCCGCGTGGGGCGCGCCGGCCGCTTGGGCGGCGGCAATCATATCATGGGCATGCCCCCCTGCGGCAAACAGGTGCGTGACGCCCGCGCGCGCCGCCGCTTCGCCCACCTCGCGATGGAGAGGCGCCGCCGCTTCGCCGAGTTCGAACATATCGCCCAACGCCGCAATCCGAGCCCCTTCGCGCGGCCACTCCTTCAATGCGGAGAGAGAGGCCGCCATGCTCGCGGGATTGGCGTTGTAGGTGTCGTCGATGACGTCGAGCGGGCCGATTTGTAGGCGCTTGAATCGCGTGGCGGTCGCGCACGCCGCACGCAGCGGCGCTTCAAAGTCGACGATGCCGTGACGCAGTCCGACCGCAATCGCAAGCAGCACGTTCTGCGCGTGCGCCCGGCAGCCAAGCGGCAGGAGCAGATCGCCAATCGGACGGACATGGAGGCGGGCTTCGCCGGGCGCCTCCCACGTGAAGGATTCAAGCGCAACATCGCCGCGCTGTCCAAACAGCACCTTCTCTCCTGGGAACGCCTGCGCGATTTGCATGCAGAACGGATCATCCGCGTTCGCATAGAAAACTTTGGGGGGCGGCGACGCGCCAAGTATCTCGGCTTTCGCGTGTGCAACCTTTTCGATCGTGCCGAAACCTTCGAGATGCGCCGGGGCTATCAGCGTAATCGCGGCCTCCGTGGGCAGGGCGATCTCGCATAGTCTCGCGATTTCGCCGGAATGATTTGCGCCCATTTCAATGACGGCGCAGTCGGTTTCGCCGTCGATCCGCAGCACGCTGAGAGGGCAGCCGATTTCGTTGTTGAGATTTCCGAGGGTTTTGACGACGCGGTAGCGCGTGGCCAGCAGCGATGCGATGAGATCTTTGGTCGAGGTCTTGCCGCATGATCCCGTCAAGGCGATCACGGGGATGGCGCAACGCCGCCGATGATAGGTGGCAAATTGTTGCAGCGCGGCCAAGGCGTCCTTGACGATCAGGCATGGCCCGCCGTCATGCGGGCTGTGCGTAACGGCGGCAACGGCTCCTCTTGCGAAGGCGTCCGCCGCGAACCGATCGCCATCGAAATGTTCGCCGCGCAACGCGAAGAAGAGATCGCCCGGTCGCAGGGTGCGCGTGTCCGTCGACACGGACTGCACATGCCGATCAACTCCCGCCGGCGGCGCGTCGATAGCGCGCGCGATCTCGTCGAGTGCGTAGCGCCATGCCATGTCAGCGCGCCTCCAACGCCGCGCGGGCGACTTCCCGATCGTCGAAATGGATGCGTTGCGCGCCAAGAATTTGATAAGTCTCGTGCCCTTTGCCGGCGATCAGCACGAGATCGCCGGATTTTGCCAGAGCGATGCCCCGTTGAATGGCAGCGGATCGGTCGGGGATCATCTCGTAGTATTCGCCCTTGCGTTTTCCGCTGCGTTGCACGCCCACCTCGATGTCGAGCATGATGCGCTCGGGGTCTTCCGATCGCGGATTATCCGACGTGACGATGCAGTAGTCCGCTCCTTGCGCCGCAACCATGCCCATTTTCGGGCGCTTGGTCTTGTCGCGGTCGCCGCCGCATCCAAACACGACGATGATGCGGCCCTTGCAGATGGCGCGCGCGGCGTTCAACACGTTGAGCAGTCCATCGTCGGTATGCGCGTAGTCGACAATCACCTGGAAGTTCTGTCCGGCGTCCACGCGTTCAAAACGCCCCGCTATGCTCTCGACCGACGCAAGGCCTTCCGCAATCGCATCGAGCGGCGCGCCCAATCCGCCGCAAATGGCGATCACGGCGAGCGCATTCGATACATTGTGCAGGCCGGCCAGACGCAGCACGATATCGGCCTTGCCCCATGGCGTCATAGCCGTGAAGACGGTCTGGGCGGCGCCCAGGCGCACGTGTTCGGCGCGGCAATCTGCTCGTGGCGCGCCATAGGAGAGACAGCGAACGTTGGATGCCTGAACAAACTCTTGTGCGCTGGAATCGGCGAGGTTTACTACCGTGAATGCGTTGACGCCGCAAACGCATTCAAATAAGCGCAGCTTTGCGCGGCGATAGGCGTCCATGTCCTTGTGATAGTCGAGGTGATCTTGGGTGAGGTTCGTGAAGGCCGCCACGCGAAACTCGATGCCCGCGATGCGTTCCTGATCGATCGCGTGCGAGCTAACTTCCATCGCCACGTGACTCATGCCCGCGGCGCGCGCGCTTGCAAACAAGTTCGCCAGATCCTCGCCGAAAGGCGTTGTATGCGGCGCCTCGATGCTCTCGTTGCCGATGAAATAGCCGAGCGTTCCGAACACCGCGCAGGGATGCCCCGCGCGTTCGAGCGCGCGGCCCGTCATGGTGACCGTGCTCGATTTTCCATTGGTGCCGGTGACGCCGATGACGGTCATGTGTCGCGATGGATCGCCGTGAAGGGCGTGCGCGACGACGCCCAGAGCTCGGCGCGGCTGCGGGTGGAAGAGATACGGCACGCCTTCGAGTTCCGTAAGGTCCTCGCGATCGCCGAGAATGGCCACGGCGCCCGCGTTGACGGCTTGTCGCGCATACGCGTGGCCGTCGGCATGTTCGCCGCGCGCTGCGACAAACAAGCCTCCCGACTTGACGCGACGGGAGTCTTCCGTGACCGACGCGATATCGAGCGCCGTCGGGCCTGCGTTGCCGGCGTTACATCCCAGCAGTTTTTTGAGTTGGGGCCAATGCATGGTTCGTCTCGCTCTTGCTGCGCAGTTCCAGACGGCACAGCGATATGTTCGGCACAGGGGTCCCGGGGGGAGGCTCTTGCGACGTCACCCATCCGCTGCCGCGGATATCGGCGGGCAAGCCCAATATGCGCAAGGCTTCCATCGCCTGACGGCGCGTGAGGCCTTTGAGGTCGGGGAGAGTCGCGGCGCCCAGCACCGGCGCCTGGCCAAAGGCGATAAGATCAAGGGCGTCCAAGGTGGTCGCCGAAGCGTCATCGGGGAGTTCGCAAAGCGCCGCGTCCAGTTTGGCCGTAACGGTGTCCGCATCGTCGGCGTCCGCCGCGTTTTCCGCCACGAGCGTTGCGACGGGGTCGGTGGGAACATGCAGCGCAATCAAGGCGTCGCGCACAACGGCCTTGAAGATCGGAGCGGCGACCGTACCTCCATAGATTTTCCCTCGCGGTTCGTTGACAATGATGGCCGCCGCGATTTTTGGGTCGCCGACAGGCGCGAACCCGCAGAAAATGGCCGTATACCGGCCCTCCTCGAATCCGCCGCCGCCGGCCTTGGCGATCTGGGCGGTGCCGGTTTTGCCGCCGACGCGGTATTCGGGAATGTTGGCCTTCTTGCCGGTGCCGTCGGTGACCACTAGGTGGCACAACGTTTTCATGATTTCCGAGGTCTCGGGAGAAAGGATGCGCTTGGGCGGCGGGGCTTCGTGCATGTAGGTGAAGGTTCCGTCGCGCGCAACAACGTTTTCAACGAGATAAGGCTGGATGAGGTAGCCGCCGTTGGCCACGGCGGCGTAGGCGCGCACCAGTTGCAGGGTTGACACGGCGATTTCCTGTCCCATCGGCAGAGAGCCCATCGTCAGACGCGACCATTTTTTGCGCGGATGAACGATGCCGGCGGTTTCGGTTCGAAAATCGGGGCAGGTTTTTTCGCCGAATCCGAATGTCCGTATCCAGGATTCCATGCGTTCCGGCCCGAGCATCGCGCCGACCTTGATGATGGCGATATTGCTCGATTGGGCGAAACACTGCGAGAACGGCTCGACGCCCATTTTGTGCACGTCTTTGATGGCATGACCGTAGGGATTGAAGATGCCTCCTTCGCAGTCGATCGTTCTCTCCGGAGTGATCAGTTTTTCTTCGAGAGCAGCGGCGGCGGCGACCACTTTGAAGGCCGACCCGGGCTCGAACACATCGATGACGGCGTGGTTCTTGAGCAATTCCGGGGAAGCCCCCATGTACTCGTTGGGGTTGTAGGCAGGCACGCACGCCAAGGCCAGAATGGCTCCTGTTTTCGGATCGATGAGCACGCCCGACGCGCGGACTGCATTGTATTGTTGCACCGCTTCGGCCAGGCCGCGCTCGAGTCCGTCTTGCAGCGTTGCATGGATGGTCAGGTACACGTTATCGCCGCCTTCAGGCTCTTTGTATTCGAGGGTCAGCGATTCGAGCAAATTGTGCCGGTTGTCTTTGCGTGCGACGCGTTTTCCCGGCGTGCTGCGCAGGTACGAGTCATAACCCATCTCGATGCCTTCGCAGCCCACGCGCTCACGATTCACAAACCCCAGCAGGTGCGCGGCCATCGTGTGTTGGGGGTAGAATCGCGTCGGTTCGATCCGGATCGCCAGCATTTTCCCGTCGATCAGATTAAGCTGGCGAAGGAGATCGCATTCCGTGTCGGATAAGCGTTGTTTGACGTACGTGAACTTCATGGGGGCGCCTTGCGCGGAAGTTTGCGTCAGGCGGGCGTACACGCTTTCCCAGTCCAGCCCCAACGGCGTCGCAAGGACGCCCGCCAAGGCGCGCGCGTCAGCGCCTTTTTTCTTGATTTCGTGCGGGTTGGCCCACAACGCAGGCAAGGGCTTGTCGGTGGCGAGCAGCAAGCCGTTCCGTTCGTAGATGTTGCCCCGGGGCACAAGAAGCGGCACCTCGCCGATGTGCTTGAGGTCCTCCTTGCTGAAACGGTGATCCGGGTTCAATTGCAGCACGGCCAGTCGGACGCCAATGCCGACGAAAACAATCAAAAACATCCAGAACAGCAGGCGGATGCGCCGGTAATGCTGCGCCGTCAAAATGTCCGGCGCATTCTTTCCCGTTGCGGGCGCCTGTCCGGGATAGGCCATCTTCCCATCCTCTCCTTTGCGCTAGGCCGCATCGTCGCGCGGGGCTTTGTTCGCCATACTGCATGCGCCCCGGCAAGGATCGCGGGCGATCGGCGTTTGAGACCGATCTAGTTCGCGGTTCTTGACAATTCGTTTTCGGCATTCGCCTTGGCTAAGTCGTAATTCGATTCTCGCGCGATCGGGACGTGTTGAATGCGCAAGACTTCTATCTGGTTTGGTTCCGGCTCGACGAGTCCGTAGCCTTCGGCCGCCGCATTGATGCGGTCCCTGCCTTCGAGTTCGGCGCGCAACGCGTCCAGTGCGCGGATTTCTTCTTCGAGCTGTTTCATTTGCTGATTCAGCCGGATGCGCTGATAGTCGCCGCTCAAGCGCTCCAGATGGAGATAGGTTTCCGTAAAGAGGAACAGGAAAGGAAAGAAGAGAAAGGGAAAGGCCTTCACGCAGCCCCGGAAAACCTGTCGCAGGTTACGACACCGCCGCCTCGAGTTCCACATGGTCCTCACGCTCCTATGCCGTTCGTTCCGCCGCGCGCAGCTTGGCGCTGTGCGCCCGGGGATTCGCTCGCGTTTCGTCTTTATCGGGCATGACCGGCTTGGGCGTCAGCACGCGCAGCCGCGCCGGGCGTTCGCGCTGGAGCCGTCCGTCGGGGGCGTATTCCCGCACGGGACGCGCTGCGGCGCGAAACCTATTTTTCACGATCCGGTCTTCTCCGGAATGAAACGCTATCGCCACGATTCGTCCGCCTGGCGCCAAGGCGTCGATGGCCTGTTCGAGACCTTCTTCGAGCCACCGGTATTCCTCGTTCACCGCGATGCGAATCGCTTGGAACACGGTGCGGACTTCCTCGGGCCTTCGGCGGACAAGACCCAGACCTTCGCCAACAGCTTCGCCCAGGTCGTGCGTGGTTTGCAGCGTTCCTTTCAAACGCCGCCGGACTATCGCTGCGGCGATTCGCCGGGCGGGGCCGATATCGCCGTAGGTCCGGAGCGTCCGGGCCAGTTCCTCTTCCGAGACGCGCGCCAAGTAGTCTGCCGCGCTGGTCTGTCCGGTGGAGTCCATCCGCATATCCAACGGCCCGGTCGCTTGGAACGAAAAACCGCGCGCGGGATCGTCGATTTGCATGCTCGACACGCCTGCGTCGATGAGAATGCCGTCCACCTGGACGATATCAAGTTCGGCGAGAACCCGCCGCAAATCGCCGTAGTTGCGGTGCAACAGAGTTACGAAGGGGTAGTGGCGCAACTGTTCCCGCGCCAAGGCGATCGCGCTGGGGTCCCGGTCCAATCCGATGAGCCGTCCTTGCGTCAAGCGTGCGGCGATGAGGGAAGCGTGCCCTCCCGCGCCCACGGTGCAGTCCACGTACGTGCCGCCAGGCTGCACGTTTAGCCAAGCGAGGACCGCGTCTGCGAGAACCGGGACGTGCACGGACTATGCCGCTTCCTGGTACACCCCAATCGCCTGGGTCTCGCATTCGTACGCATCGAACAAGGACGTCACGCCCACCATGCGGAACAAACGCTGGGCGTATAGGTTGACGCCGGACAGTTTGATGTCGCCGCCCAGCGAACGCAGTTTGCGCAGCCGTTCGACCATCACGCCAACGCCCATATAGCTGATGAACCGCACCTCGTTCAGCGCCAGCACGATTTTCAGCCGTCCGTCCGTGATGCAGCCATACAGTGCGCCGCGCAGTTCGTCCACGCCGTTCTCGTCCAGGTCCCCTTCCAGCCGCAGCACCGTCACGCTTCCCACTTCCGCTCGATCCACTTTCATCCCTCAACCCCTTTCTCGGCAACGCCCCATCGAGGCTGTTCCCCGGTCAGCAGCAGGGAACCCGTTGCCTTGTACTCGGCCTCCTTACTCCGCTGAAACGTGCGCCACGTTTCCTTATCCCATATTTCGAGATGGTCTCCCACGCCGAACAGCACAACGTCTTTATCCAGGCCCGCCATATCGCGCAAGGCGGCGGGCACCGGTATGCGTCCCTGCGGATCGGGCCGCACCTCGACGGCGCTGCTGTACCACATCCGCCGGAAGTCCAGCGCCTGTGCGCCCATGGCCGGATAGCGGTCGATCAACGAACAGACCCGTCTCCATTCGTCTTGATGGAAAAGGAAGATGCACCCATCGAATCCACGCGTCATATGCCAGATCGCGTGGCCCAGCACGTTCATCGTCTCGCGAAAACGCGTGGGCACCGTAATGCGATTTTTGTCGTCGAGACGGCTCTGGAACTCACCGTAGTACACGTTTAGATCCCTGAACCTCACCCTTGTGCGTCACCATGGAGCCCCACGTTCCCCCACAGCAAAACCACACTAACACACTTTTTCACCACTGTCAATAAAAAAATCGGCCTTTCTCCTTGCCGCCCAAAGGCTTAGGAGAAGAGGTCGCCCGAACCCAACATCACAATATCTGGGGCTCCGTTAGGAAAAACTGGCCGACATGCCACAATATACAGACTCACCTTGCGTATTTATCCCGGTTTTTCCAGGTCGCCCTGATCCCGCCAGGAGTTTTCCGGTGCATGGAGAGCCCAGGCAACGGCGTCAACGCGTGAGAGGGAATAGGAGTGGCGTAGCGCGGTCCATTTTGGTAGAGTTCCCGTTCGGGTGTTTTTGAGACGACTGAATGAGGTTGGGCCGGTTGTGCGAGGGATATGCCATGAGGTTGGACACGGATTTTTTTGAGCAGTGTGCGTTTGTATCGGTGGACTTTCAGGAAGGGGGGCGCGGGGGGCGCATGTGCGACGCGGAACTTCCGGCGTTGTGGAAGGAAATGGGGTTTACGGCGG
>JAKJDA010000049.1:12067-12344 GCA_022706165.1 Candidatus Hydrogenedentota bacterium
TTTTGGGTGGGATGTGGCGCGCCCGAATGCAATTCGGGTTGTCGAGGCATGCCGTAGCATTGGATTGTCGATGGTCTTCATTCATTGGGGTCATCTGTATCCGGACGGGATGGATCTCGATCCCATCATCCGCAGGACTATGTTGGAGGCGCACGGCACGGACTACGCAAAGTGGGGCGGCCGTATCGGCGAGAACGGGTCGCGTCCGCCGGAAGCATTTGACGTGCGGCCCGGCGAGTATGTCATGGCGAAGACCGCGCAGGATGCGTTTATCTCA
>JAKJDA010000004.1:0-10691 GCA_022706165.1 Candidatus Hydrogenedentota bacterium
CCTTGTCCCGACGGTTATCTACGGACGCCTGTTCATCGGCCAGAAATTTCCCAAGACCGAACGTTTGCAGTCGGGCATCTCCTTTAGCGGCATGGTGCACGCCACGCTGATGCGCCCGCTCTTTCTCGTGTTGCTGGTCTGCATGGGCATCACCGCATCGCTCGAACTCGGGCCCAACCGCTGGATTCCCTCCGTGCTGGAATCGGGCGGCATTCCAGGCATTCTCGTGCTGGTGTGGATTAGCGGTTTGATGGCCCTGTTGCGGTTCTATGCGGGTCCGGTCGTGCATCGGCTTGCCCCGACCGGCATTTTGCTGCTTTCCGGGATCCTTTCGGGCGCGGGGCTGATCTGGCTGAGCTACGCCGAGTCGACCGCGATGGCGTTCGTGTCGGCGACCTTGTTCGCGGTGGGCGTTTGTTATTTCTGGCCGACCATGCTCGGCATCGCCTCCGAACGCGTTCCCAAGGGCGGCGCGCTGGCCTTGGCGTTGTTGGGCGGGTTTGGCAACGTCATTGTGGGGATGGTCGCATCGCCGCAGATGGGCACCATCGCCGATCGCTACGGCCATGACCGGCTGCCCGTCGTCGAAACGCGCGCCGTGCTGCAGCGAGTCACGACCGTATACGCGGTGGCGGCCTCCGGAGAGGCCCAGACGCGACTCGCCGTGGACGTCGAACGCGCGCGGGAAGAGGCCCAAAAAGTCCTGCAACAGGCGACCGGCGACTCGTTGCCCATGATCGAGACCGCCAACGCCCTGCGCACCGCGATCAACTGCGCGCCGAACACGGAAGAAGGCAGAGCCGTGGCGGCGGAAGCCAAGAAAATTTTGGGTCCCGCGGACAATTACGGCGGCCGCATGTCGTTCCGCTATGTCGCGCCGTTCTCGATCGTGTTGATTCTTGTTTTTGGGACGCTGTGGCTGAGCGACCGCAGAAAAGGCGGGTATAAAGTCGAGACGATCGGGGATCGCTAACAGGCGACCGGGGAGTTTGTTTGAAACAAGCTCCCCGGTTTTTTGTTGAAAAAAAGGGAGGCCGCGCAACATGGGCCGAACATTCCGGGCAAGGTGTTCGGACGAGGGAGCCAGCATCCATGTTGCGCGGCGAGCCTGAATCAGGCCGAAGGCAGCCGCAACGCTTTTCAGCCTGCATAAACCTGCGTCGTCTGGAGGGAAAGCAAACGTTGTGCCAAAGCGTTTTTGTGATGTAACTCCTTGTGCGAAAAGAGCTTGGGTGCGAAGTGGCCTGGTCGCGCTCGGCGAATGTGGCGATGGGGTTACGTTTGCGTAGTCTTTGGATGCCGGAAAATACTGAAATGTGGGTTGCGGGCGAGGACCCTCCCCTGCTTTCGCGATCCGGATAGATGTTTGCCTGTGCGCGGGGGCACAGGGCCGCCGCCGCCTTTTGTTCGGACGCGCCGTCCTTCAAGCCGCCTGGGGTTGCTTTCGGAAGCGGGTTCGTGAAAAATCGTTGCGCCCGTCCGCGAGTGCGAGGAATACGGGCGCGTTTTTTTCATGCGGCGACGTGATGCGCACGAAACGGGAGAGTATGACAACATTCACGCAATCTGCAAACGCTCACACGGTGGTCCGGACCTTGCGCAATGGCGTGACCGTGGCGCTGGAGCGTCTTCCGTATCTGCGATCGGTCGCGGCGGGCGTCTGGATCAACGCCGGAAGCGCATGCGAAACGCCGGCCCAGACCGGGGTGTCGCATTTTCTCGAACATCTTTTTTTCAAGGGCACCAAAGCGCGCACCGCGCGACAGCTCATGGAGGCCGTCGAAAGCCGCGGCGGGCATTTGAACGCATTCACGTCGCGCGATCACACGTGCGTCTACATCAAGACGCTCGACGCGCATGCGCTCGACGCGATCGAAATTCTCGGCGACATCATCAAGAACTCGCAGTTCTTCGACTTCGAGAAGGAGCGCGGCATCATTCTCGAGGAGATCGCATCGGCCGAGGACGTTCCCGAAGACTACGTGCACGACGTCTTTTGCGAGCGTCTCTGGCCGGATCACGCGCTCGGGAGGCCCATCACGGGCACGGAAGAGTCGGTGTCCGGCTTGAGCATCGAAGACGTGCGCGCCTATTTCCAATCGTGGTACGTTCCCGAGAATATCATCGTCTCGATCGCGGGCAACATAGAGATCGAGCCGGCGCTCGACGCGATTGCTCGCGAATTCGAAAGCATCGCGGCGCGCCCCTCGCCGCCCGCGCCCGGGCGCCCCGCATTCGGCGCCTGTCTCGATCGCGTCATCCGTCCCATCGGGCAGCATCATGTCTGTTTCGGGTTTCCAGGCCCCGACTCGCGCGATCCGCGCCGCTTTGCGTACGACGTGCTGTCGAATGTCGTTGGCGGCGGATCGACGTCGCGGTTGTTCGAGGAAATTCGCGAACAGGCGGGGCTTGCGTATTCGATATACTCGTTTCACTATTGCTACCGCCCCGCGGGCACGCTTGGCGTGTACGCCGCCGTGGCGCCGGAAAACTTGACGCAGACCATCGACTTGGCCTGCCGCGAACTCCGCAAGATGCGCGAGGAACCCGTCCCCGAGAGCGAGTTGGCCATGAACCGCGAAATGCTGAAGGCCAACCTCTTGATGGGGCTCGAGAGCACGTTCAACCGCATGGCGCGCCAGGCAAAATCGCTGATGATTCACGGACGCATCGTGCCGCAAGACGAAGTCGTCGAGAAAATCGAAGCGGTTTCCGTGGAGGACGTGCAGCGTCTCGCGCACGAAATATTCGCTTCCGAACAATGCGCGGCCGTTATCCTCGGTCCTGAAGACGCGGAGCGCATGAAAGCGTTTCCGTTATGATGGGCCCCGTGGAAATTCGCGTGTCGCGCGAGCCGGGCTGCGAAGACATTCCGTTGCCCGCCTACGAGACCGAACATGCCGCGGGCATGGATATCCGCGCCGCCGTGGGGGAACCGATCGTGTTGCAGCCCGGCGAACGCGCCTTGGTGCCGACGGGTCTGCGGATTGCGCTGCCGCCGGGCGTCGAGGCCCAGGTGCGCCCGCGCAGCGGCCTCGCCATGCGTCACGGCCTTTCGCTGCTGAACAGCCCCGGCACGATCGACCCTGACTATCGCGGCGAGGTGCGCATCATCATCGCGAACCTCGGCCAAGAGCCGTATGCCATTCGCCGCGGCGATCGCATCGCGCAACTGGTCATCGCGCCGTTTGCGCGCGCGCAATGGCGGTGCGTCGAAATCCTTGACGACACCGGACGCGGCGAGGGCGGCTTCGGCAGCACGGGCCGGCAGTAGCGCCATGAAGCCGTCCATTCTGCTCACGTTGCGCCGCGGCGTCGAGAACATCGCGCGGACGCTTCTCGAGCAGGCGGACGTTGACCTCATTGTCTTGTACGACGACATCGAGCCGCTGTTTACGAGGCTGGATATCCCCTGCCGCCGTTTCTTGAGCTTCCTCTCGCCTGCCGAGATGGCGCTCGCACAGTTCGAGGCGAGGCGGCGCGCCCTGGCGATCGAAAGTTTTCTGCATTCACCCGGCTTTGATCAGCGTTGCGCCGCCATGGGCTTTGACCCAGGCCTCGCCGCAAGCATCCAGGCGGCAATGACCGCAACAATTCCGGACGATTTCCTCCAGGAAATCGTATACCTGGATTGTCTGCGCCGATGCGACAGCCAATGCGACCTGCGCCTTGTCCTCGTGCATCAGGACGTCGCCCGCGACACGCGCACGCTTGTTGAGGGCGCGCGCCGCCTCGGGATTCCAAGCCTTCACTTGCTACACGGCCATCCTTACGGGACGGTCAACCTTCACGACACGCTTCACGCCGACGCCATCGCGGTGTATGGGGAGGAATCCCGCGCGATCTACCGCGCTTTCGGGGCGCCTGGCGATCGCATTCACCTCACGGGAAATCCGGAATGGGACATTCATTTTCGCCCGGCGGAGGGCTCGCTTCGGGCGAAGCAGTGCGCGACGCTCGGGCTCGATCCCGATCGCCCCATCGTCGTGTACGCCATGACGTTCACGCATCGTTTCAGCGCGGCGAGCATTCGCGCCGCGGCAAGCAAGAATCGCGTGGATGACGCGGCGCTTGAAGCGCTGGCGTGTTTATCCCGCCGGCATCCCGACTGGCAATTCGTGATTCGGCCGCACCCCAACGAATTTGCCGCCAAGGATCGCTGGATCGCGCGGGCGCAGACGGCCGGCATCGAACGCTGCGTCATCGATGTGATTACTTCTTCCGCCGCGTGCATCGCCATGGCCGATCTGCTGGCGTGCGTCCAGTCCAATTTGGGGATTGAGGCGATCATTGCGGGCAAACCGGTGATCAACATCGCCATGGATGCCTGCGGCGGCGAACTTTTTCAGGACGGGCTTGGCCCCTTGTTTCGCGAGGGAGACGCGGCGGTCACGGTTTGCGAAGCCGCGGACATCGTTCCAGCCATCGAGGCTGCCTTGCTCGATCCCCAGACGCAAGAGACGTTTTGGGCGCGCCGTCCCGAGACGGCGCGGCGGTTTCACTCGTTTGCCGACGGCAAGTCTACGGAACGCGTGTGCCGCCTCATGTTGGACATGATGGCGCATGGAGACCGCTACCGGATTCCGGTCGATCGCTTTCCGGAAACCGAAAAAGCTCTTGTTGAGGCGACGCCGCGCGGCGGGGGGCGGCTGTTGGCGTTGGGGCGCGCGGCGCGGCATGTTGCGAGGATGTTTGAAATCGTGCGCGGCGCCGAGATTTCAGCGTGGGAGACTGTCTCCGCGTTGCCGGAAGGCCCGTGGGACGCCATCATTGTGTCGGACCCGATGCCTCACGACGGGGATGCGGAGGGCCTGCTGCGCGATTGCCTGTGCTGTTTGGCTCCGGACGGGGCGATCGTGATGACGTTTTTTCACAGCGGGACTCTGGAAGCGGTCGAGGGCTATCGGGCTCGTGCGTGGGCGCCTCCCCGGAGCGGGGCCGATCCCGCCTGCCTCATGAACGGCTACTCGTTTGCCGGAATGAAAGTCCTGCTATCGCGCTGCGGCCTCGAACTTGTTCAGTGCTGCCACGTGCCCACGGCCGCCATCTCCTCCGCATTCAACAGCCACCTCGGGCAGTCCCCGGAGATCGGCGTCGACACGCACCCCCTCTACGGCATTCACTACTCTGTCGTGGCCGCCCGCGCCGCGCCGCCGTGTCCATGACCCCTGTTTTCCGAGGGGGAGGTTTGTTTGCTTTTTTGGAAAGGAATGGAGTAAACTCCTGACAGTATCGTACTGCTGCCAGGTAGCGGATTGGCGACAAGCGCCGAATCCTGTTGGCTACGTTCACCATCAAAGCATGGCTACTCACCTTTGTGTTGTTTCCCACTTTGCCGGTGTTCAGCAGGCAAAGAATGTGTCTCGACCGGCAACGTCCGGCAGACCGAAAGGGAAATGACGTATGACTTTTGATGATTTCAGTATCGATCCGCGTTGCCTCAGAATTCTCAAAGCCCAGGAACTCGTGGAGCCCACGCCCATTCAGGCGCAGGCCATTCCGGTGGTGCTCGAAGGCGGCGATGTGCTGGGCATTGCGCAAACCGGCACGGGCAAGACGCTGGCGTTTGTGTTGCCGTCCCTGACGCGCATCGCGCAGGGGCCGAAAAAGGGCATTGCCATGCTGGTGCTCACGCCAACGCGCGAACTCGCCGTGCAAGTGAACTCCGTGATCGAACCGTTCGCCAAGGCGCTTGGGTTGCGCTCGGTGTGCATTTATGGCGGCGCCGGAATGGTTCCCCAAGAGCAAGCATTGCGCCAGGGGCGCGCGATTGTCGTCGCGACGCCGGGCCGGTTGCTGGACCATATCGGGCGCGGCAACATCCGCTTCGATCGCTTGTCGGTGTTGGTGCTGGATGAAGCGGACCGCATGCTGGACATGGGGTTTATGCCGCAAATCCGGCGCATTTTGTCGCTGCTTCCGCGGGATAGACAGACGTTGTTTTTCTCCGCGACGTTTCCGGACGAAGTGGCGCGGTTGGCCTCGTCCATGCAAAACGCCCCGGAGCGCATCTCGATCGGCGCGGTGACCGCCCCGATCGACACCGTCCAGCAGAAGCTGTATACCGTGGACCCTGCGGGAAAAATCTCGTTGCTTGCGAAGCTGCTCGAGGCTCCCGAGATGCGATCCTCGCTGGTGTTCATCCGCACGAAACGCCGCACGGACCATGTCGCGCGGGCCTTGCACAAGCGCGGGTTCCGCGTGCAGGCGATCCACGGCGATCGTTCGCAGAATCAGCGCCAGCAAGCGCTCGATGGATTTCGGCAGGGGCAGTACGATGTATTGGTCGCCACGGACGTCGCCGCGCGCGGCATCGACGTTCAGGGGATCAGCCACGTCATCAATTTCGACATTCCCAAGTGCGCGGAGGATTATATTCACCGCATCGGACGCACAGGGCGCGCCAACATGCAGGGCGACGCGATCACGTTCGTGTCGCCGCAGGAGTGCGCGGAACTAGGGGCGCTCGAGACGTCCCTGGGCAAAAACCTGGAGCGCGAAGAATGGGAAGGCGCCGTGCCGGTCCTCACGCTTTTCCGGCCCATGGAAGAGCGCGGCAAAACCGTTTCGCGAAGCAAACAACGCCGGCGTCCTAGCCTGCTGCGCCGTCGATAGGCCGAGACATTCGAACAAGCCGGGGCCGTCTTCGCTCTTTTTCGAGCAAGACGGCCCCGGTTTTGCTGTGTATTCCCTTCGTGATGAACTCTTGTTCAAAATGAAACGAAATCAGAAGAACTTTAGCGCAAGAACACAGAGCAGAAAGGGCGTCAAGATTCGCCGTGTCTGAGTCGGGAATCACACGCATCCGCGAAAAAGAACCCTCACCCACGAAACACGCAAACGCCACGGGAAAAAGAGCGGCATCCGATCCGCTTTTGATGTGCGTCTTTGAATCGGGCCTCTTTTCTCTGCGCTCTTTTCGCGCTCTGCATGGAAGGAATTTCGAGCCGTAACGCAGAGACGCGGAGGACGCAAAGAAACGCAGAGCGATTTCATTCGAGATGGTTGACGATCTGCTTGAGACCGTCTACGATCCGCAACTCTTGGAAATTCATGTTGAGGCCAAGATGCGTTCCGGCACTCGAAGGGTCTATGTCTTCGCGTGATCCTTTTCGGTCATCTCTTCTTTCGCTTTCACGTCCACAACGACTTTTCCTGCCGCTCCAATAAGCCGTTCCGAAATCTCGTTCTCGTGCGCTTTCCTTCTCGGCGTTGCTCGGCGTTCTCTGCATCTCTGCGTGAAGGAATTTCGAACCATAGCGCGCAGAGATTGCGAAGTTCGCAAAGAAAAGCATCTGCGCTCGTTCTTGTCGGCGACATCCGTGTGTCTTTGTGGTGAATCTTGGCTCCGCTTTGCCGGGTTAGGACTTGGCGTTTGCGTTGTGCGTCGCCGGCGCCGCCGCCGCGAGAAGGGCTGACAACCGGTCCCAGTAGGCGAGGGCCGCCCAGAGCAGGAACGGCAAGGTCATCACGGTGTATTCGCCAATCGCAATCACGCTTTGCGCAAAGGCCGGATTCTGGATGATGGTCTGGTAAAACGCACAAGCCAGAATGAGGTAGGCGGCATGGCCCGCGCTCAGGATCGCCATGCCGATCCCCAGAATGCGCAGCCGCTTGAGCCACGCGATCCGGGGCGTGGCAAGCACGAGCGCCACGAAGGGAGCGACGTTGGTGACAAGGCGGGCGACATCGAGAATCCGGTAGCGGCCTTCGACGACGTAGGCCAGCGTGATGCCGGTGTTGAGGATGCCCTCGGGCTTGACCGCGATGCTGTCGATCGCCACGCCTGCGGCCAGCCGGAGCGCGAAGGCGCTGACGTGCCCCAGCAACCATACGTACGCGGGCATGACGGTCCACCATAGGGGCAGGCACACGGCCGCGAACGCCGCGAACTTCACGCAAAAAAACAGCACGTCGACTACGCGGTTTTCGTTTCGCATTTCTGTCTCCGGTTTACGAATAGTTCCACCCAGAGCAGCCACACGGCCACCACGAAAATGATGTAGATTCCCTGCCAGATATAGTGGTGGACAAAATCGAAGACTTTTCCCTCGCGATCATACGCCCCCAGGCCGGCCAACAGGGCGAGACGGATCAGGTTGATGCCGTACAGAACCGGCAAGCCCAGCGCCAAGCCCGCGATCCGCCGCCAGAATCCCGCAGGAAACGCAAGAATGCCGGCCAAATAGATCGCCATCGCCGAGAGGGCGCCGCAGTCCGGCACGACGCGGAAACGGAAGAAACGGTCTTCGTCATCGCCGTACACCGATCCCAGAACCGCGGGGGCGGTGCCTTGCGGCGGGGCGAGCACGGCCTTCTCGGGAAGAGATTGCGACAGGGCGTCGCGTTCCTGGCGCAACGATTCGAGTTTCGCGGTTTTTTCCTCCTCGCTCAACAGGGTGTTGCTGTTGACGCGGCGGATTTCGCCTTCGATCTCGCGCAGACGGCTTTTGGGGCCAACCTTGGCGACGAATTCAATCAGGGGGCCTGACTGGATCGCGTCGCCGGAACTTCGCATTTTCAATTCCAGCAGGAAGGCGGTTTGGGCCTGCGCGATTTGTTCTGTTTCGCGAAGCAACGCCGCGAAATCTTTGGCGGTTTGCTCTTCGTCCTGCGAAGCGGATTCCGAAAGATAGGCGAAACGGCCTTTCGCGGCTTGGAGCCGGGTCATGGCCTCCGCATTGGGAGGGATGAGCTGGCCGGGCCGCCCGATGCCCCTGTCCAGCCGATCCATGCGTTCCTGGAGATGGTCCTTGATCTGTTCGAGCGACGCGCCGTCGAGGCTTTTCATTCCGGCGATCGCGGCCAGCCGGAGGTCGTATTCGCGCGCCAAGGCTTCGCGCAAGCGCTGGCGATACTGATACACCTCCCACGAGGAAAGGGGATTGCCTTCCAGGTTCGTGGACGGGTCCATGGCCGGCGCCTGCTCTCCGCGTGCCCAGGCTTGCGTGGCCTGACGGACGTAGTTTTCTCGTCCGATGAGTTCGTCGCCGCCTTCGAGGGTGCACTTGTGCGCGAAGGGTTTCAGGAGGGCGGCGGTGTGGCGACCCACCTGGAACAAATACCAGTTCATGGAGCGGCTATTCGAGGAAAGGTTGTACACGGCCAGAAATACCGCCGTGTACAGCAGGAACAGGATGACAAACTTGGCCCCTGCGCCGCGACCCGGCTGTTTGGAGGGTTGTTCGTCGAGAGGCTTGTCTTGCGAGGGCTGTTGTGTTGCCATGGTAGACCCCGGTTTTCCCCATGTGTTGTGGTGGCCGTACAGGCGGCAAGAATAGCAGGGCGCGCGGTGCGGCGCAAGCGCGCATCGGCGCGTTGTGTTGGCCGGTTCTTTGCGGTACACTGAAGGCGGCGGCGAAATAGCGAGGTCTGTCTCGATAGCGCGCCAGGGAGGCGTTCCATGTCGAAAAAGCGGTTTTGGGCGAGCGTAGCCCTGTTTCTGGTGCTTTTCTTCACTTGTTTTATGTATGCCGGCCCGGTCGTCGCGGCGCCCAAAGCTCCCGAAGCGGATGGCGGCGGCGACAAGTCCTATATGGACAAAAAAGGCATCGAAGGGCTTTTCAGCGGCGGCGGCAAGAAGGATCCGCGCGCCCCCAAGACTTGGCAAAAGGCTTTGGGGATCGGCTCGATCGTCGTGATGGTCATCGCGCTGAAATATTTGTAGCCAGAATGGTTCCTGCGCGGGCAGATGGTTTCCTGCATTCCGCGGACAGGGGGGCGGGCGCAGGAACAGACGGACCGCCTGGGGGCGCGGCCTATCGCGGCGGCAGTGTGGATCCAAGGAGGGGGAGGCGTGGAGACCTCGAAAAAGCGCATTCTTGTCCTGGACGATGAGCCGAGCATCCTGGACGTCCTGACGCAGCATTTGCGGGCGCAGGGCTATGTATGCGAGGCGACGACTTCCCCGTCGCAAGCCCTTGAAATGATCCAGACGCGCCCCTTCGCCCTGTTCCTCACGGATCTCAAGATGCCCGAGATGAACGGCATCGAGATGGTGCAGCGCGCCAAGACCATCGATGAACGCGTCGCCATCGTCGTGGTGACCGCCCTCGTCGACGTAACCAGCGCCATCCAGGCCTTGCGCGCCGGCGCGGACGATTACGTCCTCAAACCCTTCAATCTAGGCGAAATCACCCTGGCCGTCTCCCGCGCCATGGAAAAACGCGACCTTGTTCTGGAAAACCGACGGTATCAGGAGGAGTTGGAAGACCGCGTCCGGGAAGCCACCCAAGACCTCGAGCACGTCAACCGCGAGTTGCGGTCGACCCGGGATTACCTGGAAAGCCTCCTCCACAGCACCGTCGACGCCATCATGACCCTCGATACGACCGGGAAAGTCGAATTCGCCAATCACGGCGCCTCCGTCATGTTTGGCTATTCGAAGGAAGAATTCAACGCGTTGACATCGCGCGACCTCTTTGTCGGGGGGCCCGGCGAAGCGCTCTACATCCAGCGGAAGGTTCAGGAAGGCCAACCCCTCCAAAACTACGAGACCGAGCTGCGCCACAAACAGGGCATGACCATCCCCGTCAACATGTCCTTGTCCGTCGTGCGGCATCCTGAAACGAAAAAGCCCGCTTTGCTGGCCATCTGCAAGGACATCACCGCCCAGAAACGTCTCGAGCAAGAACTCAAGGAAATGTCCATCAAGGACAGCCTGACCGGGCTCTTCAACCAACGCTATTTTC
>JAKJDA010000004.1:10701-17243 GCA_022706165.1 Candidatus Hydrogenedentota bacterium
GAAATGGACCGCGCACACCGCCAGAAGCACCCGTTGTCGCTGCTGCTCCTTGACATCGATCAGTTCAAAACCTACAACGATTGCCACGGCCATTTGGCAGGCGACAAAGTCCTCCAAACAACCGGCGAGGTCATTCTTGAAAGCACCCGCGTCCATGTCGACTTGGGGTTCCGCTACGGCGGCGACGAATTCACGGTGATTCTGCCGGAAGCCGACGACAGCCAGGCGCTGGCCATCGCCGAGCGCATTCGACGCAGCTTCGAGGCAAAACGTTTCGACCACCTGACCCTCAGCATCGGCCTCATGCCCTACCGAGAGGGCTATTCGCTGCGCACGTTTATCCAATTCACCGACGCGATGATGTACGACGCCAAGCGATCCGGCGGCAACCAGGTTTTCATGTTCCGTCCCGAAGAACACACGCCTGTCCCTCTGGGCGAAGACGAGGAGGAAGACGCTTGGCAGCGGGATGATTCGGACCCGTCTGCTCCTCAGGCATTCGAGAATCCGACGCGCATCCCGCCCAATCCCTCGCCCTAGGGTAATGGATTCTTTGGTATAGGGTTAGGGTCTGCTTTGGGGAGGCAAACGCCGTTCGCCGCACGTGGTAATGTGCCGGACAGGAGCGAATCCCCTTCTCGTCCTGCAGCGTCGTTGTCCCAAAAATGGAAGCCGTTTTCCGCGCCGCCGATCGGTGAAAGGCGCCGGCGGCGGACGGCGAGAAAAAATCCGCTTGACATTTCCGGACAAAAGCGATATATTATCTCTGTAATTGATGCCAGGCTCAACACAGGAGCGGAGAAGGCCATGGAACCCATCACCATTCTCATGAACGAACACCGGGTCATCGAACAAGTCCTCGGATGCCTCGACAAAATGGCGGCACAGGCCGCCGCCACCCGTACGCTTGACACGGCGGCGGCCCACAAGGCAATCGTCTTCTTTCGTTCATTCGCCGACAAATGCCATCACGGCAAAGAGGAAGCGAAGTTGTTTCCCTTTGTCGAGTCGCTGGGATTTCCGCGCGATGGCGGCCCCACGGGCGTGATGATGACGGAACACGAGGAGGGCCGGTCCTGCGTGCGGCGGATGGCGGAGGCGGTGAAGGCGGTCGAGGAAGGCCGCCAATCGGGCGTGTCCATTTTCGTGGAGGCGGCGCGGGCATATATCGCCCTGCTCACGACGCATATCCGCAAAGAGGATTCCTGCCTGTTCCCGATGGCCGAACAAAACATGACGGCCGACGACGAACAGGCGTTGTTGGCGGAATTCGAGCGGGCGGAGACGGAGGAGATGAACGTGGGGGACCACGAGCAGCTTCTTTCTCTGGCCGATGCGCTGGCCGAGCAATTCGGCGTTGCCAAAGCGGAGACGTGCGGGCGCGGCGCCCATGTTGCGGCGTGCGGCCATCGCGCGTGACGCTCCATTCATGCAACCCGTAGGGTCGTTCCAGGGGGGACGGGCCCTGCGTTACCCAACCAGGAGGAAGTGACGATGACTCAGATGTATTGCGATCAGTGTGAACAGACCCGAAACGGAAAGTCCTGCACGGATGTCGGCGTGTGCGGCAAAAACGCCGATGTCGAGTCGCTGCAGAAGATTCTCCTGTACGGGCTTAAAGGCATGGCGGCGTACAAACACCATGCGCGCCGGCTGGGGAAAACCGATCCGGAAGTCGAGGCGTTTATTGAGGATGCCCTGTTCGCAACGGTCACCAACGTCAACTTCGACATCGCGTCGCTGCTCGATCTTGCGTTGGAATGCGGCAGAATGAACCTGCGCGTGATGGAGTTGCTCGACGCCGGACACGTCGAGACCTTCGGGAAACCCGCGCCGGTCGAGGTGAAAGAGGGCATCCAGCCCGGTCCGGGGATTTTGGTTACGGGACATGATTTGGTGGACTTGAAGGATCTGCTCGAGCAAACCGCCGGAACGGGGATCAATGTGTACACCCACGGCGAAATGTTGCCCGCGCACATGTACCCCGGCCTGAAACAATACCCGCATCTTGTCGGACATTATGGCGGCGCGTGGCAACGGCAGCTCAAGGAATTCGAAGATTTCGGCGGCGTGATCCTTGCGACGACCAATTGCGTGCAAATCCCCAATCCGACCTTCAACACGTATCTCGATCGCTTCTTCACGACGCGCGTGACGGCCGTGCCCGGCGCGACCTGCCTGAAAGGGAACGATTTTTCAGCGGTTATCCGGCGCGCCAAGGAAATCGGCGATCTCAAGCCGACGCCGATCAAGACCAGCCTCATCGGGTTCCACCACTCGGTCATCCTGGGGCTGGCCGATAAGGTCGTCGAGGCCGTGCAGGCCGGCGCGGTGAAACGTTTCTTCCTGATCGGCGGCTGCGACGGCGCGGAGCCTGGCCGCAACTACTTCCGCGACTATGCGCGCGCCGTGCCGGAAGACGCGATCATCTTGACGTTGGGCTGCGGCAAGTTCCGCATCCGCGACTACGATTACGGCGCGATCGGCGGCATTCCGCGTCTGCTCGACATGGGGCAGTGCAACGACGCCTACGGCGCCATCCAGGTGGCGATAGCCCTCGCCAAGGCCTTCAATTGCGGCGTCAACGATCTGCCGTTGACGCTATGCATCTCCTGGTTCGAACAGAAAGCCGTCGCGATTTTCCTCACCCTGCTGCACCTCGGCGTGAAGGGCGTTCGCTTGGGCCCCGCCCTGCCCGCGTTCGTCACGCCCAACGTTCTTGCCGTGCTTCAGGAAAAATACAACGTCCAGCCCATCGGCTCCGACGCCAAGGCGGACGTTGCCGCGGCCATGGCAGGCGCGTGATCCTGCCGCGTGCAAGCACGTCGGACAAGGCCCATGTGGGCGCGGCTCCTCCCCGCGCCGCGCCCACATGCGCGTCCGCTCCCTCGGAAGGCTCCGTTGCGCAACGCCCCGGATCTGCGGTATGCTCAGTCGCCGACCCTGCGCACGGCGCCGCCCAGGGGCCGACGACTCTTGCTCGGGAAACACGGGCAGTGGGGGATCAGTTTTTTCGGCGCGCGCGGGAACGCCCCAATCCCCGCCGTGCAACATGCGGGGTTCACTATATGTTGACCAAAACATCCGAGACCGCCATCCAGACGCTGGTCTATCTCGCCTTGAGCGAAGAGAAGACCCCCATCACGCCGGCGCACATCGCCGAAATCCTGGGGGCGTCGCAAACCTACCTTGCCAAAATCTGCACCTTGCTCGTCAAGGCAGGCATATTGCGCGCGCAACGCGGCGTCAAGGGAGGCGTGGTCTTGGGAAAGTCCGTCCAGGAGATCACCCTGTTGGACATTGTCGAGGCCTGCCAAGGCAGGATTCTGGGCGATTATTGCCAGGAACACGACAAGCCCGAGCAGGTCTGCGGGTTTCATCACGCCATGTACGAACTGCACCGCAACATTGTCGCCACGCTCGGCTGCTGGACCCTGGCCGACATCGCCGCGCGTCCTCTCCCCATCCCGGAGCTTCGTCCCTTCGTCCGTTGCCGCATGGGGCGCGTCTGTTCGGGCCAACCCAACGCCCGCTCATAGCCCATCGCGTTCTCGTCCATGCGCACTGGCGCAGGGCTATCGCACAAAAAGCCGATCGAATGTCTACGAGAATGGCCATCGGTGATCTTTCTGTAGCGCCCGGTCTCTGTGCCGGGCGCGTCTGGGCGCATGGTCGATATTCATGCCCAAGTCACTTGGAGGGACAGGACATTCTGGCTGTTCTGATCCGGAACGGCACGGAGGGGTCTTGCGCTCCCCCCAAAACGCGCCCGGCACAGAGACCGGGCGCTACGAAGACAAAAGAATGAACGATACGGAAAAACCGTCGTGGGAATGGGGATGAAAAAATTCGGACGAACCGAAATTTTTGCGCGATAACCCTACGCCGTCGTTTTGCGTTTTTCGCTCCGGCGTGGTATCCTATGTCTGTTCGTAGAGAGGAAGCCATGTTTAATTCGAAGCATACGCTTGGGCTGCTGCTCCCACTCCTCCTCGTGGAGGAGAGTGGCCCTGCCGTGCCTCGAATTCTATAACGCATACCCCGCAAAGGGTTTTGATAGAGGCCGCAGGAGCCGCTCCTGCGGCCTCGTTGTTTTTGTGCACCGGCGCCCGCGCGCCATGGACGATAAAAATCGTCAATCCGAAGGAGGTGGTGTCGGATGGATTCGGGGCTTGCTGGTCTCGCATCCGCAGGCTTGGGCCTTTGCGCTGTCTTTCTGTGTAAACGGTTACAAATGAATCAACGCAAAGGAGTCTTCAAGCCATGTCTCGTACCGTACGTATTTTCGACACCACCCTGCGCGATGGGGAACAGACGCCGGGTGTCCACATCACGCCCGACCAGAAGGTCGCGATAGCCCATCGCCTGAAAGCGATTGGCGTTGCCACGATCGAGGCGGGATTCCCGATCTCGTCGCCGGGCGATCGCGACGCCGTGGCCCGTATCGCGCGCGAGGTGCGCAGCTGCGAAATCGCGGCGATGGCGCGTTGCGTCGCGCAGGACATCGACGCGGCGGCAGACGCCTTGCGCGACGCCGAGCGCCCGGTTATCCATGTTTTCCTGGGCACCTCCGATATCCATTTGACGAAGAAATTGCGCCTGGATCGCGCCGGTGCCGTGCGCGCGATTCGCGAATGCGTGGCGCGGGCGCGCAGGCACGTCGCCGACGTGCAGTTCAGCGCCGAAGACGCAACGCGCACCGAACGCCCCTTCTTGCGGCAATGCATCGCGGCGGCGGTCGAGTCAGGCGCGACGCGGATTAATCTGCCCGACACGGTCGGCTGCATGTTGCCGCGCGAATACGGCGAGATGATTCGCGATGTCGTGCGGTTTGTCGGCCCCCACGTGATCGTCTCGGCGCACTGCCACAACGACATGGGCATGGCCACGGCCAACACCGTCGCGGCGGTCGAGGGCGGCGCGCGCCAAGTCGAAGTGACCGTCAACGGCATCGGCGAACGCGCGGGCAACGCCGCGTTGGAGGAAGTCGCCGTGGCGATGGCGATGAAGCGCATCGCCGAGTCCGGCGTCGACGTGCAACAAGTCACCGCCTTGAGCGCGCACGTCGCCGAGGTTACGCGCGTGCCGGTGCAACCCAACCGCGCGGTTGTAGGGGCAAATGCCTTCGCACACAGCTCCGGCATCCATCAGGACGGCATCCTGAAAGACCCGAGCACCTACGAGTTCGTGCCGCCCGCGATGGTCGGCGCGCCGGGACATCGCTTCGTGATGACCTCGCGATCGGGTCGCGGCGCCGTCGCGCACCACGCGGCGCGCATGGGCTATCGTTTGACCGACGCGCAAGTGGACGAAGTCTATCGCGCGTTCATCGAGGTTGCGGCATACAGCGACGGCGCCGTGGATGCGGACGAACTGGCGCGGGTGATTGGCGCCGCTTGTGGCCCGCCGCCAAACCCGACGCAGGAATTGCCGCCGCGGGATGATCCCAAGCGTTGCCGCTTCGAGGAAGTGATGCTGCTGTAACAAATGCCGCGGAGAAGACGCTTTTTATCCGTTGATCTGGGCCTTGGCGTAGAGGTGTTCCTGGGAGTCGGGAGGGAAGCGTTCCATCATGCGCCGGTACGTATGCAGCTCGTTTTCGCGGTCTCGCAATTCCTGGTAGCAGACGATGAGCTGTTGGTAGACCATGGAAATGCCGTCCCAATCGGGGAATTTGGCGGCAACGAGTTCGTAGCACCGGGCGGCCTCTTGGCGGTCCAGCAGTTTGTGCAGATACAGGTTGCCCATGGCGAAGAGAAGGGCGGGCGCATCAGGCCCGGTGCGGTCGGCATCGTATTGGGCCTGATGTTCCTGGATGATTTTGAGGGCGCTTTGGCGTTCGGCGTCGGGGGCGAAGATTTGCGCGCCCTCTGTGGAACCGACCGTGGATTCGGCGGGGGCGTCGGGCTGCGTCTCCTTGTAATACAGCGCGAACGCGATGCATCCGATCACGATGAGGATGAGAATCCACGAGTCCCGCGCGAAAGAGATCAGTTGTTTCCGGTTCATGCGCCCAATTCCCTCCATGAAACCTTCGTGAGCACCCAAATGGGATAGGCTCCGATCATGCCGAGCGGCAGGTTGTCGGCCAGTGCGGGCACTTGATAGATCTCGGGAACGTTCGTTCCCATGTCGAAATAGTTGGACACGAAGGTTCCCGTGACGATGGTTTGCTTGGTGGAACGGATCATGCCTTGCGCGTAAAAGGCGCCCATGAGGCTCAGTTGGGACACGCTGCCGACGTACATGTTGTTTTGGGCCATGATGCCGAGGATGTTGTTGACGGGGAAACTGTTGGCGGTGGTTCCGTTCGCGTTGACCGAGAGCAGGTCCGTGTTGAGCGTGACGTCGCCCTTGACCAACAGCGCCGCGCGGCCGGTGTAATGGATGGTCTTGTCGTTGCCGCCGCCGCGGTTTATGGTGAGCGATCCGTTCACTTGAATCTGGCCGTTGACCCTCAGTTGCTTGGTCGTGCCATTGTAATAGATGTAGTCGTCTCCGGGCTGGATGTTGGCGGGGTTTGGGTCGGCTGGCCGCGTGGC
>JAKJDA010000004.1:17253-19917 GCA_022706165.1 Candidatus Hydrogenedentota bacterium
GTAGTAGAAGTTCGCGTTGGCCGTGATCGTGATGTTGCCGTTGTACGGCGTGCTGGCCAGCGTCTGAAAGTATTGATCGTGGGTGTACAGCGCGCCCGTGCCGGGGTTGATGGCGGTAAGGCCCGTGAGGGGATCGCGCCAATTCGAGTCCAAGGTCGGAAACGGCACGCGATCGCCGAGATCGTAGACGGCGTCCCAGCCGTTATCGCTGAAGACATTACGCGGATCGCCGCGGCCGCCGTCGCTGACGACGGAGGTGCCCGACCAGCCATCGTTCACGTAGGCTCCGTCCATGGTTTCCTTGATGGCGTTGCCGGCGACGTTGGCTTCGCCGATTTCCGAGTTGCCGGACATGCCGACAAGCCCTCTGCGCACGCGGAGCTTGGCTTCGAGCGTTTGGACGGTTTCGCCGCCGAAGACGGTGGTGGGCAGCGGCGGAATGCGGGCCTGCAAGTCGGCGGGAATGCCGACGTAGTTGTTGTGGATGAGGCTGGTGCCGCTGAGGTCGATGGCGGCCACGGCGAGCCCGCCGGGGAGGATGTTGGTGCCGAGCAGATGCACCGACCCGTGAATGCTGACGTTGCCGTTGATGAGCCCGCCGGATTGACCGGCCCCGGCGAAGATGGCGTTGCGCCAGACGTTCACGTCGACCCGTTTGTAGACCGCCTCGACCCGTCGCGTGACGCCGGCGTTGCGCGCGGAAGCGTAGATGGTGAAAACGCCGTTTTCCACGCCGTTGTCGATGGCGCCGTCGCCGTTGTTGTCGAGGCCGTCGCTGATCCAGTTCTGGGCGAAGGCGAAGTAGGTTATCCGGGGCATGGCGGCGAGCGCGACGGGGGCGATGCCTTGAGAATCGAAATGGGGCAGGACGATGGCGCCTTGCGAGACGCTGGGCGCCCACGCGCCGAGCCCGATGTTTCCGGAGCCGCCGGCTTCGATGCTTGCGAGGCTTTGGGCGATGCCCGCCTCGACGCCCTGCAGGCAGTTGCCGTGCGTGACGTATTGCGAGACTTGATTGTTTTGGGTGATGGCGCGGGTGGACAGCGCGCCCAGGACGATCACGGCGATTGCGATGAAGATCGTGGCCGTCAGCAGCGCGACGCCTTCTTCCCGCTGGATGAAATGGGGTTGTTTCATGGTTAGTTCCTCGGGACGACGAATTCTTCCAGGTCCGAGCGGAGGGTGCGCCCGCGGATGTCGGCGCGCCGCTCTGTTTGCAGCGTGACGACCATTCCGCTTCCGCGCGGCCGGAACCACACGCCTTGATCGAGGCGTCCATTCCCGTTGGCGTCTTCTCCGGCGTTCAGCACGCCGTTTTGATTGGCGTCTTCGTTGGCGAACAAACCGTTCGCCAGCACGCGCACGGTGTTGCCTTGGACCAGGACGAGTTGGGTCCGCGTCAGGCCGTCGCCGTTCAGATCGTTGAGGTCGCGGCGAATCTGGCAGACGGGGCCGAGCTCGAGCCGCACGCCGGCGTCCACCGCGGAGCCGTTTCCGTCCACGTCCATCGCCTTGCGATAGGTCAGCACATCTCCCGGCAATTGGGCGGTGTTGATGGAGGCCATCGATGCCGACAAAAGCTCGCGCACAATGACCGCCATGGCCGTGCGGGTGTCGTCCTGCGCCGCGATTTGCGCGTTTTGCACGCGGGCCGCCCGGCCAATGCTGTCGCTCAACAAAAACAGCACCCCGCTGACCATGGCGAGAATGGCCATCGACACCATCACTTCGAGCAGCGTCATGCCTCGGTTGTTTGCGTTTTTCATGGGGTTCACCGCGCCACGAGCGTTGACGCCCGCACCTGAAGGGGGCGGCCCTTGCGGTCCGTCCAGTTGATGGTTACGCGCACCTGGGCGGGGTTGGGCGCGGCCAGATTGGCCGTTGGGAGCGCCACCCACGCTCCGTTCGCCGTCGCTACGTGCACTTGGATTTGCTCGCCGGCCCCAAGCCCCGTCATGACGGGCGGGGCGTAGGAAGTCCAGTTGGCGAAGGGGGTGTTTTTGATGTCTTCCAAGACGCTGGAGGCATGGGCGTGCGCCAAGGTTTGACCCTCGGAGATACTGTTCGTGGAGGCGACGGAGATGATCGATCCCGCGAGATAGACGAATGCCATCGCCATGATGCCGGCGGCGATCATCCTCGCACGGGCGCCGGCATTTTTTGCGATCCAAGTGGGCTATTGTTTCGTGTCGCTATGCCGATGGGCGCCCTCGCATTGCTCCCTGTTGCCGCGTTGTGGGCACGGTCATTGTGACAGTGTCAACCTGGATTTTAGCAAATCCCATGCCCGGAACGCATCGTTTTGGCAAAGGGCTTTTCGTCAAAGGGTTATGGCTGCGTCATGGGCGCCGAACACGGTTTTGTAGCAAAAAATGGCGCAAATGCCCTGTCGCAATGACAAAAATTGTGCATCGAGACGGCTTCGCGGCGCCGGCGCAGCGGCTCGCGAGGGGGGGGCGAATTCGGAGAGAAAGGGGTACAATACGAAATGGGAGCCCCGCAGAGAATAAAGACAGGGAGATCGGGCGTTGCAAAACGGCACGGAACGGTCCAACGCATCCATGCGGATACCTGCTGAAATTGGAGGCGCGCGATGAAACAGTTTGAGAATGCGGAGAAGAAGCGGGCGATGGATCTGGCGGAGGAAAGCCGCCAGAAGGTCTG
>JAKJDA010000004.1:19927-24669 GCA_022706165.1 Candidatus Hydrogenedentota bacterium
AGCACCCCAGTTTTTTGGCGGAATTGTTTCGAGGCGATTTCCGATGGGACTTGGTGTTTCCGTTTCCGGAGCAGGACCCCGAGGATCGGCGGATCGGCGATGCGCTGCTGGCGCAGGTGCGGGAGGTCCTCGAGGATCATCTCGATCCCGCGCAGGTCGATCGCACGGGCGTTGTGCCGGGGGATGCGATCGAAGCTTTGGCGGAAATGGGGTGTTTCGGGCTGAAGATTCCGAAGGAGTATGGCGGTCTTGCCTTGTCGCAGACGAATTATAACCGCGTGATCGGCTTCGTCAGCAGTTATTGCGCCAGCACGGCCATATGGTTGTCGGCGCATCAGAGCATTGGCGCGCCGCAACCGCTCAAGATGTTCGGCACGAAGGAACAAAAAGAGAAATACCTGCCGCGCCTTGCGGAAGGGGCGATTTCGGCGTTCGCGTTGACCGAAGTGGGGGTCGGGTCGGACCCGGCGCGCATGAAGACCACGGCCACTCCATCCGAGGACGGCTCGCATTTCGTGCTCAACGGGGAGAAACTGTGGTGCACGAACGGCCCGGACGCGGAGATACTGGTCGTCATGGCGCTGACGCCGCCGAAGATCGTCGGGGGCAAGGAGAAGCCGCAGATCACGGCCTTCCTCGTCGAGAGCGCCATGCCGGGATTCGAGGTCGTGCATCGGTGTTCGTTCATGGGCCTGTGCGGCATCAGCAACGGCCTGCTCCGTTTCGTCGACATGCGCGTGCCCGCGGAAAACGTGCTCGGCAAGCCCGGCGAGGGCTTGAAGATCGCGTTGACGACCCTGAACACGGGCCGGCTTACCATCCCCGCGACCACGGCGGCGGGCGGCAAGGCGATGCTGCATTTCGCCGAAAGATGGTTGAACGAGCGGGTGCAGTGGGGCGCGCCCATCGGCAAGCATCAGGCGGTGGCGCGCCTGGCCGCGAATCTGGCGGCGGACGCCTTCGCGCTGGAAAGCGTCAATGCGCTCGCGTGCGCCATGGCCGATCGGGGCGGCGTGGACATTCGGCTCGAGGCGGCCGTGGCGAAATATTATTGCACCGAAACGTTCTGGCGCATGGCGGATGATTTTTTGCAGATTCGCGGCGGACGCGGGTTCGAGACGGCCGAGTCGCTTGCGGCCCGGGGCGAGGACCCTGTGCCGGCGGAGCGCATGCTGCGCGACGCGCGCATCTTGCGCATCATTGAAGGAACCAGCGAGATCATGCGGTTGTTCATCGCGCGCGAGGCGATGGATACGCATCTGAAGGTCGCGGGGCCGCTGTTGCAGGACAGGACGATGCCCTTTGCCCGGAAGGCGGCTCTTGCGCTCGATGCGGCGAAGTTTTACGCGCGGTGGTATCCGAAGCAGTGGATCCCGGCGGGGGGCGCGTCGGCGAAACATCTTTCCGCGCGCAACCAGGCGCATGTGCGATCGTTGCCCAAAACCGCGCGGCGCATGGCGCGGACGTTGTTTCACGTGATGGCGCGGCATGGCGTGAAACTCGAGTATGAGCAGATTACGCTGCAACGCTTTGTCGATATCGGGACCGACCTGTTCGCGATGGCGGCGGTGTTGTCGCGCGCAGACGGACGGCTCGCCACGAGCGGCGATCCCGCGTTGGAAGACTTGACGGACTTGTTCTGTCGCACGGCGCGCGCACGCATCGCGGCCAATCTCGCCGCGGTGCATCGTCATCACGATCGGCAGTACGGCAAGGTCGCGGACGCGCTGATGGACGGCAAATACCGCTGGGTCAGCGAAGGAGCCTACGTCGAATTTCCTCCGGCGACGCGTCCCGCTCGGCCAACGCCGCCGGAAGGGGGCAAGGCGTAGCAGGTCGAGAAGGAAATGATCGTTGTCGCCCTGAGGCAAGCCGTGCGCGCCGTTGTGCGTGTCCGGGGCATGGGGTAGAATGGCGGCGTTATGCCAGCGCGGGTATCCATCGTCATACCGTCGTGGAATGGCAAGGCCTTGTTGGGCGCTTGTCTGGCATCCCTCATGTCGCAGTCGTGGCGCGATTTCGAGGTCATCGTCGTGGATGACGGCTCAACGGACGGCACGGGGGAGTTCGTGCGCCAGGCGTACCCGGAGGTCCGGGTCGTGCGGCTGCCCTACAACAGCGGATTCTGCATCGCCACGAACGCGGGCATCCGCGCCAGCGAGGGGAGCCTCGTTTTTTTGTTGAATAACGACATGACGCTCGCCCCGGATTGTCTCGAACGCTTGGTTGTTTCGCTGGCGACGACGGGCGCAGGGATGACGGGGCCGCTTATCCTGTGGCGCGACGATCCGGAGAGTATCTACAGTGCGGGCGATCGGCTGCGCCCCAGCGGTCGTCCGGAGAACATTGGCTATCGGATGCCGTTGGCGTCGTTCGCGCTTCCGCGGCAGGTTTTTGGGGTGTCGGCGGGCGCGATGTTGGCGCGGCGCGAACTGTTCGATGAAATTGGCCTGCTCGATGAGCGGTTTGGCAGTTATTTCGAGGACTGCGATCTATGTTTTCGGGCGCGATTGGCGGGATATGCGATTGCGCTTGCGCCGGAGGCCCGCGCGTATCATGTGGGTTCGGCCAGTTTGCAGGGAAACCGCTGGAAACGCGCTCGGCAGTGTTGCCGCAACCACGCGCTGTTGGTGGTCAAAAACATGCCGGCGCGGTTGCTTCTTCGTCATTTCCCCTCGATCGCGCGCGAGCGTCTGCACCAAGCCGCATGCGTTGTCTCGTCGGCGCGCTGCGAATTCGGATTGCTTCGCGCCGTGGGGATGCTCGGCAAAACGATGGGCTCAATGGCGCGCGCGCTGCCGTATGCGCTTCGCGAGCGGCGGCGCATTCAGCGCGCGCGACGGGTCACGGCCGCTGATATCGAATCGTTGTTGACGCGGGAACCCTCGGCATGAGCGAGACTCGAACGCCGCGTTGGGTCTGGGGGGTGATTGCCGGACTGGTTCTCGTCGATCCCGCGTGTCATCTCTGGATTTATTTTCGTCCGCCTGCCGGAACCGTAGCGACGGGGCTGCACACCTTCGACAGCATCGTGTACCTGATGGCAATGCGGATGCTCGACACGGATTTTTTCAATCCGTTTGCGTCGTGTCAATCGCCGCTGGGGACGCACGGCATCGCCTATTACGCCACGCCCTGGTTCTGGCTCTATGCCTTGCCGGGGCGTCTCGCCACCTTGATCGGAATGCCGCACTTTTTGATGCTGAGCGTCATGGATAGTTTGGGCGCGGCGGCCTACCTGTACGCGGTGTGGCGTTTCCTGCGCACGGTGTTCCCGAGCCATGCGCGCATCGCGTTTTTGATTTGGTCGCTGGGCGGCGGCATTGGCGGAGCGGTATTCGCGATTACGGGGGCGCTGGGCCTTTGGCATTGGCCGGGCGCCGAAGACCAGCTTCTCCGCTTTGTGATGTACGACTTGGTCGAGGGCGCCAATGTCTCGCCGACGACCCATTTTCAACGGCTGTACTACACGCTGTCATTGGCCATCCTGTTCACGGCCTTTACCGAACTTGCGCAGGCCATGCGCGGGCGTTGCGGGAAGCGTTTGGCCTGGAGCGCGTTTCTGTTGGCGCTGGGCTCGTTGCTTCACCCGCGTTACGGCCCGATGATGGTGATGATCATGGGTCTGTACGTCCTTTGGCAAACGGACATGGCGTTCGCGCAGCGATTCCGCTATGCCTGTGCGATGGCGCTGGCGGGCGCGGTCGGCGCGGGCGCGAGCATGGCCATCATGCGCCAGGCTCCCGGGTACGTGAACAACGCGCTGATCCTCTGCCGCGTCGCGACATGGCCATCGCCGTTGGTGAGCGCCGCTTTTTTCCACGTGTTCACCGTGCCGCTGCAGATCGGGCGCATCGCGCGCCGGATGCCATTCCTCGCGCGCGCGATCGTATGCGCGCTCGGCGGCTATCTCGTCGCCTACGCGCCGTTGTACTTCGGATACCAGGTCTACTGGGGCAATTTGCTTGCGGGACGCGAGGCCCGCGTTGCGGATGTCATGTCCGATTGGGCGTTGTTCGGCGCGCTCGCAGGGTTGGTCTATGCGCGGGTCCGGCGTCCCAAGACACAGGACAAGGCGCTGCCAGAGTTGGGATGGGTTGCGTTGTGGGCGCTTACGTTTCTTGTGCTGACCCTCGCCGCGTTTGGGCAAGGGTGGTGGTTGCGCGTGACGCCGCAGCGCATGTTGGCGTTGCTGGGTTTGCCGCTTTGCATCTTGACCGCCGCGCAGTTGACGTTGTGGCGCGGATCGCGTCCGCGGTTGGCGCGCGGGTTCACCCTTGCGATGGTCGCGTGCGGCGCGTGGTCGATCGCCATGGGGGCGCTGTTCATTCAAGGGCCGCTGTTCCATGCGCCGGGCAAGGCTCCGTTCGCGCGGTGGCACGCGGAGATCATGGACCAAGCCGATGCGCGCTTGATGGGCGCGATGGGCCCGGGCGTGGCGCTCGCTCCGCCCGCCGAAGGCCCGATGATGGGCGATGTCGTCGCCTTGCGCCCTGGCATGTCCGTCGTATACGGCATGGGCACGATGAACTTCTCGGAGCGGGATTCCCTGACGGTCGAGCGCGATACGGCGCGCTTTTTCTCGCCGAATGGAACGGAGGATCGGCGCGCGGAGCTGATCCGGAGCTGGTGCGTGACGTATGTCTATTGTCCCGCCACGCATCCCGTCGATCCGCACGTGCTGGACGCGCTCCGGGCATGGCCCATGCTCGAACTGATTGCGGCGGAGAAGGGCGGGGCGG